>JAYTEI010000305.1:0-13921 GCA_043735445.1 Akkermansiaceae bacterium
CCAAGTGAGAACCTTGGCTTGCCGAGTGCCCGACGCGGCGTCATTCTATCCGCATCATGCAGGCCGTCACTGATCGTTTGAAGAATTTCCTCCAATACGTGGCCGTCAATCTGATCGACGAGCCATCCCAGGCGCAGCTCAAAGTGGCGGAGCTAGGCTCGAAACGACTGCGTTTCAAACTCGTCCTCGCCAAGCCGGATGTGGCGATGCTCATCGGCCGCAACGGCTTCACCGCCTCGGCGATCCGCAGTGTTTTAAAAGCCGCCGCCGACCGTGAAGGAGTGCAAGTCACGCTCCAAATCCACTCACACGAGGAAGAAGCAGAACTGCTCGCGCGGGGCGACGGGCATTGAGAAATTTAAGCCGTCGCCAGACACCCTGGACAATTCTGCGCGAAATGGCCGGGCTGGATTTCATCGAGTGACGGGGATCTATCCGCTAGGCAGAGCTCGGGTTTGCCGATGCGGTTGCGCGGCTGGAACGAGCAACCGAGCGACGGCCGTGAGAGGTCGGGTGGCAGGCCGGGGATAGTGTATAACAGTTCGCCCTTGGGATGGGTGGCGGGGATGGATTTCAACAATGAGCGGGTGTAGGCGTGGAGCGGGTGGCAGAATAGCTCGGATTTCTCCGCGCTTTCGACGATCCGTCCGGCATACATGACGTTGATCACATCGCACATGCCCGACACGACTGCTAGATCGTGGGTGATGAAAATAACGGCGGTGCCAAGCTGCCGCTGCCGCTCGCGGATAAGGTCTAACACCTGCTTCTGGACGGTGACGTCGAGCGCGGTGGTCGGCTCGTCGCAAATAAGAAGCTCGGGCCGGGTGATCAGGGCCATGGCGATCATCACCCGCTGACGCATGCCGCCCGAGAACTCGTGCGGGTAGGAATGAATGCGTTTTTCCGGCTCCGCAATGCCGACTTCGGCGAGGGCGTCGATGGCGCGGTGGAGCGCTTGCTTGCCATGACAATCTTCGTGCAGGGCGAGTGGTTCGGTTAGCTGGGCGCTCACTTTCATGAAGGGGTTGAGCGAAGTCATTGGATCCTGGAAAATCATCGAGATGCGCTTGCCGCGGATTTTGCGAAGCTGCTTCTCGGGGATCTTGAGGAGGTCGATGCCGTCGAAGATCGCCTGCCCGGAATGGATGCGGCCGGGCGGCTGGGGGATCAGGCCTAGCAGCGAATAACAGGTAACCGATTTTCCCGAGCCGGACTCGCCGACGATGCCGAGCGTCTGTCCCGGATCGACCGTGAACGAAACATTCTCCACCGCATGGACGACGCCGTTGCGGGTGTGAAAGCGGGTGGTGAGATTCCTAACATCGAGCAAGGGCATGACAGGGAGAGAGTTGCAAGAGACGCAGAAAAGCGCAAGTCCAGCCGATCCGTTTTTCTCCGGGTATCGCTCCATGATCACAGATTTTAGGATTGCCAAAGCAGCGGTTAGTGGTTGTTCTCACGGTAGATTATCGGGGTAATAGCTCCGTTAGTGGCGCGAAACTGAAGTAGGCATTCATTCAACCATTCGGAGATCATTCGTGATGAAAACGACAATTAAAATGCTAACAGCCGCCGCCCTGTTGGGCGTGATCGGCCTCACTTGGACCGGCTGCAAATCCAAACCGAAGTCCGCAGCCAGCTCGCTAGTCGATGATGGCGGCGGTCGCAAGCCGGCGGATTTCCCCGAGCTGGCAGTGGATGTTTTCCAAGCAATGGACGGCGGCATCGCGCTGAGTCCCGAGGAGATCAAGGGCCGCAATACTTGGAACTTGTGGTGTGGTGGCAACGAGCAGTTTTGGGATCGCGTGGCGCGAGAAGCGCTCGGGCTTTTCGATTTGCTCAAGACCATCGACTCGCGTCACCGTGGCGAGCGTTTCAAGGAACTCGGATTGATTAACCAGCCGGGATTCAAACAAGCAACCAAGCCGGACAAATACGGGCTATGGATCGACGAAGCGGTGGAAGGAGAGGTGGCGGGAATCGATCCGGCGGTGTATGGACGGCCGACTGGAGTTATGGGTTTCCGGCTGTTTGATAATCCCGCTTTCAAAGGCGACGCGGTGAAACTATGGGATGCGGAAAAGTATAATAGCGACCCGCAATACGCGACTCAGAAAGGGCTGATCCGCCCATATCGCGTGGGCGTTTCTTGCGGCTCGTGCCACATCGCTTTCAATCCAACGCGTCCACCGTTAGATGTCAACAATCCCAAGTGGGAGAACCTTGCGTCGGCGATCGGCAACCAATATATTTCTGAAGGCAAAGTGTTTGCACCCAATGTGAAAGAAGGCGGCTTTTTCTGGGAGATGTTAAAAACGCAACCACGCGGGACTTCGGATACTTCACGCATCGCCACCGACCACCTGAATAATCCAAACGCGATCAACCCAATCTTCGAACTGGGCGCGCGCATGGAGGCTGGGCATCAAGAGGAAATCGTCGGCGAATCATTGCTTATTCCCGGCGCAAAATCGCCGATGAGCGTGGCGCACATCCTTAAAGATGGCGCAGATTCCGTGGGCGTGCCGGGCGCGACGATCCGCGTTTATATCAACATCGGGATGTATTCGCAGCACTGGATGCAGCAACATCAGCCGTTGTTAGGGCTCACCCCGCAGAAGCCATTTAGTATAAAAACTGCGCAGGCGAACTCGGTCTATTGGAACGCCACGCAGGAAAAAGTTGGGAATATCGCGGCGTTTTTCAAGAAACTCACATCCTTCCGCTTGGCCGATTCGCCGGGTGGTGATAACTATATCACCCATGACGAATCGGTGATGGCGCGAGGCAAGCTGGTCTTCGCCGAGGAGTGCGCCACCTGCCACTCTAGCAAACAACCCCCTGCGGGCAAAGACGCCGAAGAGTGGTTCTCCGGGGAAGTGATGAAGCCGGATTTCCTCGCCAATAATTTTCTATCTGACGAGCGGCGCTATCCGCTGACTCGGATTAAAACCAATGCAGCGCGCGCCTTCGGAACGAATGCCACGCGTGGGCATGTGTGGAGTTGGTTTTCCTCGGAAACCTATAAGAATCTCGAATCACCCGGGGAGATTGATTTCTGGAATCCATACAGTGAGAAAGACGAGAAGTTTCCAATTCCGACTGGCGGGAGTGGTTACTATCGTACGCCGTCGCTAGTTTCATGTTGGTCGTCGGCACCGTTTTTCCATAACAACGCGCTTGGCAAATACACCGGCGATCCATCAGTCGCCGGACGCATGGAGGCTTTCAACGATGCTTCGCAAAAGCTGCTGTGGCCGGATAAGCGCGCGGGCACGGACTCGATTTGGCGGACCACCCGCGAGTGCGAAATCACGGTCAATGCCGCCTACTTACCGGATTTATTGAAGAAGGCGCTCGCCCATGAAATCGATCCAGACGGCTTTTTCCGCATCGCCCATATTCCCGCTGGCACGCCGGTGAACCTATTGGCGAATGTGAATCCTGGAATGCCATTGAGTGAACTCGTCCCGCTTTTGCTGAAAGTGAAACGAGCTTTGGTAGAGATCAAGTTGAAGAACTTAACTGGCGATGCGGCGAAGGAGGTGCTCAAACGCGAAGTCGCTCCGGCGTTGTTAAAAGTCAGCAATTGCCCTGACCTGATCGAGGATAAGGGGCACCCATTCGGGACCAACCTGCCGGATGCCGACAAGCTCGCACTCATCGAATACCTCAAGACTCTCTAGCAATATACTTATCATTCACCCCGAACCGAACTTACCATGACCTCAGATGAACTTCTCAAGATGTCGAAGGATGAACTCGACGATTTGTTTGCTAAATCCCCAGCCGGTGAGATTCCGGAAGGTGACACGGATGGCACCGCGATCATCGCATCCGGGACCATTTTCAGCAAAGCGATTTCAAAGTTTGTCAGCCACTTCGCGTGGCAAGGAAAAGTGTTTAAGCCGGATAAAAAGGATCCGTCGCGATCCACGCTGCGCAATAAGCTTACGCTGTTAGGATTCGAGGCGATTGTTGCGCAAGTTTACAAAGACATCAGCTTGCACGATGGCAAAGAGTGCATCGTGCTCGATTATTCCGAGACCTCGACGGTCGCCGGGTGGATTCGCGATGAACTCCGCCAAGTGCAGCCCGGCCTCTACCTGGGCAAGGTTTACGGCCATGCTAACAAGCCTTTGATCCACTTCGCTTTGGAAGTGCTGCCGAAAAAACAGCCCCCAATTTCATTGTGAACTCGAACGCCAGCCGCCCCCAGCCGCGCGCCGATACTGGCTCGGCATGGCGCAATTGTGTGAGCGATACTTTCGGTGCGTTGCTGCGCTTTGAGCGTCGCTTCGACCCATGGTTGTATCCACTATTCGCTGCCGTGCTGCGCGATCCGCTGGCTCGTCTAGCCACCGGCGTGATCAACAGTCAGCGGTCTAACGACGGCTTGAAACTTGCCGAGGAGAAGCCGCTCCCGGATGAGGAGGAGTTTCTCCAGTCGATCATCACCACCTTCGAGGCTCAGATGCGCAAGCTCTGGAAACCCGGTGGCGTCGAGCGAGGTGGCAATACCAAAACCCAAGGCATCGTCCGCGGCGAGTTCATCGTGCATGAGAATATCCCCGAGCAGTTTCGTCATGGGATCTATGCCAAGCCGCAAACATTTCCTGCGTGGGTGCGCTTCTCGGGGCCGGGTCCCTATATCACTCCAGACATCGACGACGTGGGCTTCATGAGCATCAGCATTAAACTGATGGGCGTGCCCGGACCGAAGCTGATGGACGAGGAAAAGCATACGATTGATCTGTTTGGCGTCTCCACGCCGACGTTCGTGACGCCGGATGTGAAGGCGAACGCACAGTTGCAAAAGGAGAGTCTGAAGAACGCGCAGATCTTCTATTTCCTCAATCTCCACCGCTCGCATGTGATGGATCTGATCATGCAATCATTGTTTATCAAAACGCAAAGCAGTCCATTAGAAGCACCGTATTTCAGTTGCGTGCCCTATCTGCTAGGGGAGGGCAGGGCGATGCAATATTCAGTGTGGCCGAAGACGAGTAAGCGCACGCCGATCCCGCGCCTGCCGTTCCGTCCGCCGGATGATTACTTGCGCCAGGCCATGGTGAAATCGTTAGGGGAAGGGGATGTGGAACTCGACTTCCGGCTGCAACTCCAAACGGACCCACACTTGATGCCGCTCGAAAACAACGCCGTGCTCTGGCCCGAGAGACTCTCGCCGCGGGTCTCGGTGGCCACTTTAAGATTGCCCAAACAGAAGTTCGACTCGCCGTCGCAAATGGAGTTCGCCAAGAAGCTTTCCTACAATCCGTGGCACACCATTGCCGAGCACCGACCGTTAGGTAACCAAAGTCGCGCGCGGCAGCGGATGTATTATGAACTCTCCAAACTGCGGCACACGATGAATGCTATACCTCATTTCGAACCGACCGGAGACGAGGCCTTCGACTAGGACGCCATGACTCCCCAATCGAACTTCATGGTCCTCGCGCCGATCGAGCCGCAGCGCGAGACCGAGCTGCGGCGTCTGCTCGCCTCGATGAACGACGCGCCGGGAAGAGTGAATCCTAACAACACGTTGGTCCCTTTCGCGAATTTCGAAATGCTGCATTTCGCGAGGTTGCTAATCCTCGATGATAAGACCAGCGGCGATGCGCGAGTCTATGGTTTGCCGCCCCGCAGGTTTCCACTCTATCTGGCCTTTCTGGGAGATATGGATGGCGAGGAGGAGGCATTCCTTGAGGATCTGGCCCGCCGCGCGTCCACCGGGCTACGGGCGATTTTTTCGTGTTGCCAAGAATTTACGGCTGACACCGATCTGGTGGAATGGATGAAGCGGCATCGCAGTCCATCGATTGCGAATTATGTAAACTGCCGAGGTCGCACCGTGCGCCAAGTCCGCGAGGAAGCGGCATTGCTGCATGTGCTCGAAGCGCACCTCGCGGCTAACACACTCGAGTTCCAAGGGCTTCCACCGCAGGAGATCCACGAGAAGTTAGGGCGCTTCATCGATACCGAGAAATCTGCGGGTCGCCTTGTCTTGTCCGATGAAGAACCCGCTCCTCTCGGTTGGAGCATCCGCAAGGCGTTGCATCTGATAGGCGTGCCCCTGCTGGTGTTGCTTGCATCGCCGCTGCTGATCGTTGCTGCACCCTTCTATCTGTTTTTTCTCCGCCAGCAGGAGAAATCCGATCCCGAACTTTGCTCCACGGTCGATCAAGCATACTCTGACGAACTTGCATTGTCGGAAGACCATGATGTCACCAACCAGTTCAGCGCGATGGGCAGCCTCAAGCCCGGACTGGTGCGACTTCTAACGACCATAGGCGTGCTCGGCACAGTGAACTATGCAGCACGCCATTTCGTCAGGGCGGGTCGGTTAGGGCGTATCCGGACGATCCATTTCGCCCGCTGGGTGTTTCTCGATGACAAGAAACGGATGGTGTTTTTCAGCAACTACGACGGCAGCGTGGAAAGCTATATGGATGATTTTATTAACAAGACGGGCTTCGGGCTGAATGCTTCGTTTAGCAATGGCATTGGCTATCCTCGGACCAATTGGTTGGTGATGGAGGGTTGTGCTGATGAGCGGAAATATAAAGAATTTCTCCGCCGCCATACTCTTCCGACTCAAGTTTGGTACAAAGCGTATCCTGGCCTAACGGCGGTCGATTTGGAACGAAACACCCGCATCAGGCTGGGCTTGGAACTCCCGTCGATCAGCGAAAAGGAGGCCCGCGAATGGGTATCATTGTTATGAAAACTGGCGAACTCGATTACGCGGATGTGCAGGGCTTGGTGCGCTATGGTTATGGCCGCATGAAGAAGGCGCGCTATGAACTTCTGCGCGTGAAGGATCTGGCGGCGGCTCGGGCGTGGTTGCGCTCCGCGAATATCACTTCTGCGGTGGCAATAGAACCACCGCCGAAGACCGCGCTGCAGGTCGCATTCACCGCGCCAGGCTTGCGGAAGTTAGGAATTAACGATGATGTCATCGCAGGGTTTTCTCACGAATTTCGCTCTGGGATGGCGGCGGAGAGCCGGGCGCGGCAGTTGGGTGATGTGAAAGACAATGCGCCGGAGAACTGGGAATGGGGTGGCTTTGGCAAGGAGCCGCATCTGGTGGTGATGTTCTTCGGCGAGGCCGAGTGCTATAGCGATTTCCTAGAGAAATCCAAAGGTGCCGCGTGGAATGATGCATTCGAGTTGTTAAGCGCGCCGCTTAGAACCACGGACTTGGATGGCATCGAACCATTTGGTTTCGCCGATGGTGTGAGCCAGCCGCAGATCGACTGGGAACAACTGCAGGCAACGACCCATGCCCAATTCAACTATACCAATATTTCGGCTCTCGGTGAGTTTCTGCTAGGCTATCCTAACGAATATGGAAAACTCACCGAGCGGCCCTTGCTCGATTCCGACGAGGCAAGTAAACATTTACTAAATGCAGTAGAGGTGCCGAGGAAGAAAGACCTCGGTCGCAATGGAACTTATCTCGTGATGCGCCAGCTTGAACAAGATGTCCGCAAGTTTTGGAAGTATATCTACGAACAATCGGGCGGAGACCATGATGAGGCGGAGAAATTGGCGGCGGCGCTGGTGGGAAGGACGCGGGATGGTGAGCCTCTAGCAGATGTTAGACATCAATCCATTCCGGGAGTCGAGGAAAAGGATCCTAAGAATCAATTCACCTTTGACCAAGATCCTGCGGGTGGCCGGTGTCCGTTTGGCGCCCACATCCGCCGGGCGAACCCTCGGAATTCCGACTATCCCGGCTCTCCAAGTAACGTTTTCAAGAAGCTTCTCACCATGATCGGTTTCGGGCCGCGAGGCTTTCGAGATGATTTGATGTCGGCAGTGCGGTTTCACCGGATCTTGCGCCGTGGCCGCGAATATGGATCGGGACTTAAACCGGAAGATGCGCTGACGGGTATGGGGGCCGACACACCGCGCGGCATTCATTTCATTTGCCTCAATGCGAACATTTCCCGGCAGTTCGAATTCATTCAAAACGCCTGGATGGCTAGCAGCAAGTTTTCTGGGCTCACTGACGAGAGTGATCCGTTAGTGGGCACCCGCCAACCGATCCCGGGCTGTCCGGTGACTGGTAATTTCACGCTCCAATCTGACGGCGGCTTGCGGCGGCGGCTCACGGGGATGCCGCAATTCGTCACGGTGCGCGGCGGTGCTTATTTTTTCCTGCCGAGTCTGCGCGCCTTGCGTTTCATCGCGGACGCCGGAGTTCATAGAGACGTGCGCCCGCCGAACTGAGTCAGTGGGGGCTGGCGGACTTCTATAGTTTCACTGCTCATACTCCAGCGCCTCCCGCAGTTCTTTCTGCAATTGGATGGAGGCTTCGTATTCGTAGCGGGTCATCGCAGGATATAAAGGATCCAGCCGGATCAGCGTGTCCCGCTCGAACCAATGTTGCCCGGCTGCTTTGTAAACTGGAGCCAGCGAAACCATCAGCAGCATCGCGGTGGTATAGACCATCAGCAAGATCCACGCGCCGATGCAGGATGCGCCTGCGAACATTTCGTGATCGGCCAGTCGCCCGGGCTTCACGTCGGCATCTGCTAACGGAGGCGGTGCCACTATTTGTCTGGCGATCATGGGCAGGGAAAGGCTCGGAAGCAGTGCTCCATTGGTTTCCGGTCCCGTTCTATCAGGCGATGGCTGCCGTGTGTCACGGGCAATCTTATGTGCCTCAAGGTGCCGGTGAGTCTCCGTTAGTCGCGCGGCGTCGGCGGCAAGTCCAAGCTTGGTTGCCGCCGCACTGAGTTCTTTAGAGGTTCCGTCGGCACAGACTTTGGAGAAGAGCTGCTGAAGCATGTTAGAAACCTCAATGCCCGTAAGTGCTTTTACAAAGGCATCCGAGTCTTCTATCAGCCTCTTCAAGCTGGTTGCATCCGCCGCCTCTCCGGTGAGTCCAAGCTTTACTGCGGATGCTGCCAGATTCTTAAGTATAGTTCGCGCCGCAATTTCAAGGATCATATCTTGGATGATCGCTCCCGGTTCGGCGCGGCAGACATTGCGGAGATAGATGTCTGCGGATTCCTTCAGCGAGATGAGTCCTTCGCGGTCGCCCCATTCGCCGCACAACCAGGCTTTGGCCGCGATCGCATTTGGCAGGTCTCTAGAATAGTGGTGAGTTATAGTCGCAATTACGAATAGAGAAACGGAGTTGTAATATTCTTGCGGGGTGTTTTGCGGAAGGAGTGGAATCCGCTCCCGCAGCAGTGCGATCTCATAGTTCCGGTAGTGTGGCAGATTTCGCGTTTCATATAGAACCTGCAGGGCGCGATCCACTTGGCTTTCATTCGCCACATCCCAGCTAGGTGTCACGCCAGAGGCTTTCATCGCCTTGGTGAGCGTGCGCGGTTTGGCCGCATCCTTGGTATCGACGGCTGCGGCCCAGTAAGGGAAATAGGCGTTGTTAGCATCGATGCGCCGTGCGTGCTCGAGGAAAGCGGCAGGGAGTTTTGCATAGTCGGAAATATAGGCCGCGCAGTATTCCGCATAGTAAGCAGGATTCGTGGGATCGCTGTCCCACAATGCTTTTGCGAGTGCGATCGGGGACTCGTTGTTATCACCTATTTTCAATAGAAGTTTTTCACGCGAGTTGAAACGCGCCTTATCGATCACCTTTGATGAATGGCCTGAGAAGCTTCGGAGGATTTTCCAATAGCTGAGAAAATCCAGCGTCGCTTGAGTCAAAAGAGCATGGAAACAACCGCGAGGGTAAGATAGAAAATCCACCGCCATGACATCCGGCGTTCTTTTCTAACGGGCGGGTCCCAACGTCGGAGCGCGGCATCAAGTTGCTCCGGACGTTCCTCCCGCAGCGATTCTAACAATCTGACCGCAGACGACCTCATTTCCGCATCGCCGGTGAGCGGGCGCACGGCGGCGGCGACGATGGGATCGGTGGAGTCGGTCATTTGCCGGGATCTATCAAACCGGCTTCAGCAAATAGCCACCGACCCAGCCTTCTTCGCCGCGCGCGTTGCGGGACCAGTGCCAGCCGTGGATTTGGCGGAGCGACTCGATTTTGTCGCCGCGTTTGAGGATGAGGACGGTGGGATCGTAGGCTTCCATGGCGGCGTAGCGGCCTTCGCCGAGGGGTTCGAGGATTTCCTCGGGGACGTAGCCGTCGTTGCCGTTGTTGTCGGTGGCCCAGACCCAGCCGGGCCAAGCGCGGTCGGCGAGGCCGACGGTGACTTCGTCTCCGGGCTGCAGGTGGATGGGGTCGCTGTCTTTGTCCTCGTAGTCGGCGTTGGCGGTGAAGGTGGCCATGGTAGTCCGGAAGGAAATCAGCTAGGCGGGAAAAGGCGAATGTTCATTTCCGCCGCGGGGGCGCAGCGTTGAGCCAACGATCGCGGCCAGTCTGGCCAGAGTTTTTTATGGGATTGGCGGCGGTGCGCTGGCGCGCGGGAAGCGGCAACCGTCGGGCGGATTTGACCCTAGAGTGCCCCCAAGGTTCGGTGACATTTTCGTCGCCGGAATCATTTTTATGTTTTGGATCGCGTCCGATGATGAGTCCGAGTTACGGATTTCTCCGACGGATTCCAAGTTCGGCCGGGCGAAGATCGCTTCAGTCTCCGGCTGGGTGCAGCCTTTCGATGGGGATGCGAAGTCTTCGCAAAAATCCGCGCAGATCCACCTGCTGGCTGGCCAACGCTATTTCATCGAGGCTCTGCTGAAGGAAGACGGCGGCGGGGATCACCTCGCCATCGGGTCAGCTACCCGCCGCGGATCCTGATCGCGATGGCTACACCAACCTAGAGGAAGCCACCTACGGGATGGACCCCTACCAGGCTAGTGGCTTACCCGGCGCATTGTTGTTAGAAAATTGGAATAATCTCCAAGGCGGCAGTGTCGAGGCGCTCACCTTCAGCAGCAAGTTTGCCGGAACTGCGGACTCGTCTGAGTTCATTTTCTCTGCGGAAACTCCCGTCAACCGTGCCGATAACTTCGGCGTCCGCATGCGCGGCTACCTCATCGCCCCCAGCAGCGGGAACTACATCTTCCACATCGCCGGAGATGATAGCTGCCAGCTCTGGCTCTCACCCAGCGTCAGTCAGTTTGCGAATCAAAAAATCGCCGGCTTTGGCGGATGGGTTCCGATCCAGGATTGGGACCGTTACCCATCGCAGACCTCCACGGCGGTCGCCCTCGTCGCCGGCCAGAAGTAATACATCGAGGCGCTCATGAAAGAGGCCGGCGGTGGCGACCATTTAGAAATCGGCTGGGAAACGCCCGGCTCCACCGCCATCGGTATTATTCCCGGCAGTGCGTTAGAGAGTTATGCTTATGATGCGGAAGATCCAGTGGGAGATAACATTTCCAGCGCCTGGGAAATCGCCCACGGCCTCGACCCCACCGACAACGGTCGCCTCAACCCGAAAAACGGTGCCCACGGCGACCTCGACGGCGACGGTCTCGACAATCTATCCAAACTCAAAGCCGCCACCCTCCCCGGTACCGCCTACTCCGCCACCCCCGGCTCATGGTTTCGTACAAGCGGCAAGGCCAAACAAGACTGCGTCCGAGGCTCGTTAGCTTACCCCACCACCCTCCCCGCCGTCGGCGTCTATCAGCTCGACCTCACCCGTCTGCCTCGAAGGGAAATCTCGTTGGTTTGAAATGAGCCGCATCAACGGAGCCGGCGTGCAGCCCGCCCCTGACGACCGCTGGTATGCGGATGTCCCAGCCAGCGCCACCCAGCCCACCAACCTCCTTACCGGCGGCACCCTCAGCCTCCGCCTCGCGGCCTTCACCGGAGCAACCGCGTCCTCCACGGAAAGCATCACCCTCACGGCAGACCAGCCCCTCGTCCACCACTTCACCACCGCCGGCAGCATCCCCAGCCAGATCACCCACAGCCTCAACGTGGCGAATCGCAATTTTTATGGGTCCAGTTGAAGCACTCCGAGGCAGTTTCCAGCGAGGGCTACAAAAGTTGGCGCACGGGCTTGGAGAAAAAGGGCTATCGCGAGTGGCAGGAGTGCAAAGTTTTCGCCAAACTAACTTCCTACTCGCTGGGCACGCTCGTCTTCATCGAACCCGGCGGCACCCGCTCGCGCACGCAGGAGGTGAATTTATCCGACAAGGACTGCGGCTGGATCGCGGAGCAGAAGAAGCTGAGGAAACTGCAGTGATGTAAGCAGCGAACTCGCAGTCTCGGGAACGACCGTGAAGCTTGCAGTCGGGTTTCCCCCGCTGGTGAAACCGAAAATGTTACCGGCGGTGTTAGTGCCGTTGGTGAAGGACTCGGTGTAGATTTGGATGGTGTAGTTTCCAGGCTGTAGCCCGAGGCCGCGCCGACTCCCGGGGTGGTTCCCGAGGTGATCTGGTTGAAGACGTTAGGTCCGCCGTTGAAGGTGGTGACGAAGTAGAAATTGCCGAAGGAGCACAGTTGCAGCACTGGCGAGTGTGGCTCCGCCAAACAGTGCGAGCAGAACAAGAGTTTTCACTTTCATGGGGGTTTGGTTAGGTATTTGGATGGCTCGCAGCGTGGGCTACGGTCAATGGTCACTCTTAAAATGTTGCGCGACTGGTGAGGGTTTAGAAAAAATCTGAATTCTCCGTATCCACTTCCTCCTCGGCCATGGGCAAGGCTTCCAAACTCGCCCGGTAGGCCTTCTCATCAAACGGTTTGCGGGTTCTGAGGAGCTTGTCCATCTCCTCGCCGAGGCACAGCGCGATCTGAGTTTTCGCCTCGGTTTCCTCGATCCCGAGCTTGAGCAACCGAGTGAAATTCTTGGCGACATATTGCGTCTGCGGCGAGGCGAGTTGTTGCTCAACGGCAGCAAGCAGGTCGGGCAGGAGGTCGTCGGTCATGGACAGGACGATGGGAAGACTGGCGGCGGAACTCAATGACCAAAGATTCGCTCGATTCGCCAGATTCACGGTGCCTAACTCTTCGATTGGATCGCTGCCAAACGTCTCCCGATCTCATCAAATCCCGGCCGCTCCCTCACCACTTCCGCCACGCACTTTTCCTGCAACTCCCACAAGCTTGCCACCGCCTCTTGGTCAGCCGCCGCGAACTCCCCGCGCGCCAGCAGCTCCTCTAACAAGCACCCGAATGCCCGCACCTCGATCCGCTCCAGATCCACTTCCTGCGGATAGAACGAAGCCGCGCCGAAGTCACCTAGCAGACAATCGCCCTCTGCGTTGCGCAAAATATTGTGCGCATAGAAATCCCCATGCGCGATTCCCCGCTGGTGCAGATGCCGGGCGGCGGACGCCAGTCCTAACGATTTCCGCAAGACCTCGGCGAGACGGAACCGGCGATCCGCCGGATACACATCCCGCGTGCATGATTCGAAATCCGGCGGCCCGGCTAGAATCAGGAAACCGGGATCGACCAGCGGCATCACTAGGCCATTGCTGCCATCCGGGTGAGCTGAAATTTTCCCTAACACCCCGATCAAGTTCGGATGACTGCCCGCCGCCAGGCAGGCCGCCATTTCCTGTTCCGGCAAGCCGTCGCTGGTCATCGCGCCTTTGAAAATCTTCACCGCCACCGGGCGCTCCTGCCAGCGCGCCCGGTGAATCACCCCCGAAGCGCCTTCGCCGAGTTGTTCTTCCGGCTGCAAATCTTCCCACGCGATTTCCGGCATTTCCTCACCGCGTGAAATTTCTAACCACGGATTTCCCGCCAGCGCCAGCCACGCCAGTCGCGGCAATTCAAACAACCACCCGGGAAATTCGCGGAACCGGTTCGCCGCTAGCCGGATCAATTCCAAGTTCACGCACGCCGCCATCTCAGCCGGTAATTGCTCTAACTGGTTTCCCGCTAGCATCAATTTTTGCAAGCGCCGGCAGCGGCCGATCGATCCCGGCAGCGCGCCGATCCGGTTGTCCGTGAGGATCAGCCACCGCAGTGCGCGGGGAAATGCCACCTCGTCCACCGTCTCGATCCGGTTCGCCTTGAACCCCACCA
>JAYTEI010000306.1:0-6463 GCA_043735445.1 Akkermansiaceae bacterium
GATGCGGAAACGGAAGTCGCCCGCCAGTTCCATGCCTTCGGCATCGCCGCGGAGGCCTATCTCGATCTCGCTAACAAGCTCTGCAAGGGCAAGGAGCGCGTGGATCGCATCGTGCTCGACCACCAGGATCTTTCCCGCGAACGCTATCTAAAGAGTCTGGCCACCTTGTGTGGAAAGGTGAAGGCGCTGCACGACGAAACTGCGGTATTGTTCCGCAAGCTGTCCGTGAAAAACCCGCGAGGCAGGGGAAAAATGGAGGCGAATGGTAGTTTCCATCGCCAAGAAATACACCAACCGAGGCATTCCGTTCCTCGACCTGATCCAGGAGGGCAACATGGGGCTGATGAAGGCCGTCGATAAGTTCGAGTATCGCCTCGGCTACAAGTTCTCCACTTACGCCAGTTGGTGGATCCGCCAGGCAATCACCCGCGGCATCGCCGACCAGGCCCGCACCATCCGCATCCCGGTGCACATGATCGAGACGATCCACAAGCTCACGCGGGTGCAGAGGCAGCTCCTTCAGGAAATTGGCCGCGAGCCGACACCGGAGGAAATCGCCGAGGAAATCCACCTTCCGGTCGAACGCGTTCGTGCGGTGTTGAAGATGGCCCAGCATCCGGTTTCGCTGAATGCCCCGGTCGGTGACTCGCTGGATACGACCGTCGGCGATTTCATCGAAGACAAGTCTGCCGAAAACCCGATGGAAGAGGCCGGCTTGTCGATGCTCAAGGACAAGATCAAGGACGTGCTCGGCACGCTGTCCGAGCGTGAGCGTGAAGTGCTCGAACAGCGCTTCGGGCTCAAGGATGGTCAGCCCCGCACGCTGGAGGAAGTCGGCAGCCAATTCCAAGTCACCCGCGAGCGCATCCGCCAGATCGAGGCCAAAGCCCTGAGGAAAATCCGCCACCCCACGCGGCTCCGCGAGCTGCTGGGATTTACGAACGCGGCCTAACGAAAATGATCAGGTGATGACCTGAACCCCGCATTTCCGATTCATGACTAACGAAATCCAAGCCTATCAACACGCGCTCGCCGTTTGGGAGAACTTCCACTCGCAATCCAAATGCCCTGTGCCGGATGAGGAATCCCTAACCCGCAGGGGAGCCTCTGAAAACTCGATAGACCGTGTCCTTCGCGCACTCCCGCAAGGCGAGCAGACACCCGTGGCTTTCGGACTGTTTGTCCGCTTTGGTAGGAACTGGAGCCCCCTCCACCAAACCTCATTTCTGGGAGAATTCCTGCCCGGCCCATCGCCGGAGGAGCGCAACATCCTCAAGGCTGCCGCGAAAGGAGCAGTGAAACGCCCCCGCAAACGCCCCGTCACCGTGGAGGAATTTCCAAGCCGTATTTGGAAACGCGCCCAAGCGTCGCCAAAGTCCCGAGCTGCTGGTCAGCGCTGGCTGGCTGGCCTGCGCTGCGATGCTCCGCCTGCACAAACAATATGAGGACGATGACATCGACCCGGAGGATCACACGACCTTCCGCATCCCGTCGAACATGATTGATCGCCTACTTACATCCATCTTGGTGAAGCGCTCTTCCCATACTCCCGTGGTGGCGCTTCTCGGTTCAGACCAAGTGGGAAAAACGACCCTGGAATGAGGCTTGGATGCGGGAAAACCCAGCCATTACCTCGATCAGGAGCGGCCCTCGGACATGGATGAATGAATTCGGCGGACCATCTGACCCGGATTTGTTCGATGTTTACTGGGACTCAAAGCGGGCGGGTGACGGTGACGGCGGCGAGACGCCGCGCCACTAGCAGACGAATCTTTTCGTGCGGGGAAAAAATCGTGCTACGATGCGCGCATGTTGCTCCGAATCATCATTCCCGCGTTTGTCATGGCTGCCAGCGCGTTCGCCGCCGATCTCACTGAAATCCCTTTCATGGATGCTTCCGGCAAGAAGACTTCGCTCAAGGACTACCAGGGAAAGGTGGTGCTGCTCGTCAATCTCGCTTCCAAATGTGGCAACACGCCGCAATACGCGGGACTCGAAGCACTTTACAGGAAGCACAAGGATGAGGGCTTCGTCGTCCTCGGATTTCCCTGCAATGACTTCGGAAACCAGGAGCCGGGGACCATCGAGGAAATCCAGAAATTTTGCAAAGCGGAGTACGACGTCACCTTCCCGGTGATGGACAAGATCAGCGTGAAGGGCGAGAAGCAGCATAAGCTATACGAAGCGCTCACCGGCAAGAACGGTGCCTTTCCCGGCGACGTGCGCTGGAACTTCGGGAAATTTCTCATCGGCAGGGATGGCAAGCCGATCGCCCGCTTCGAGCCTACGACCCAACCGGACAGCGCGGAACTAACCGGCGCGGTCGAGAAAGCCATCGCCGGGCCGGCGACGAAGTAAGGGGGATGGGCCGCTGACTGGAAAAATAACAGCTCGGAGCTGGCACGGCTTAGGAATGATGCTTCGCAAGCGAGGTAAGGAGGGTTGATCTCCGGTCAACCCGTCCAGCAGGAGAAGTGATCCGATCCCCATCCAAGCAAACAAGGCGTAGCGGCGACCGGTGGATCGCCGCTACATTTGCTGTCGTGGATGAGAATGGGGACAGAAATGAGGAGAGCCTTGGGCGCGGGGCTTTCGCGATGCATTGGCTGGGTGGGCCGAAGTCCCACCCTCATCATGGCTTCGCGCGGGCAAATGGATCCTTGGCACGTCAATCGGCAAACCCTATGTTTTCCCTATGACTGCGACTGAAAAAGAGGCTCTCCGCGCACACGTCGCCCGCTGGGAACGCGCCGCGCCACTGCTGCAACAGGTCCGCGATGCCGACATCCGGGCGGCGGATACGGTTTCGATGATCGCTTGTTCCAATCTCTTGTTTCGCGATGCCTTGAAGCATTCCCCCCCGCGGATGGATTCCGGTTTGGTGGAGCAGCAACGTTGGTTCAAAAAACTACGGCCTCAATGAAGGACCTCGTCGAGGAAGCCGCGGAATTGCAGATCCTTCTGGAGGGGCAGGGCTGGGATTTTTGTTTCATCGGCGGCCTTGCGATCCAGCGATGGAGCGAACCTCGGCTCACCAAAGACATGGATTTGACGCTGATCACCGGTTTTGGCAATGAAGAGCCTTTTGTAGAT
This sequence comes from Akkermansiaceae bacterium, assembly GCA_043735445.1. Classification (GTDB taxonomy): domain Bacteria; phylum Verrucomicrobiota; class Verrucomicrobiia; order Verrucomicrobiales; family Akkermansiaceae; genus Luteolibacter. The sequence goes on from JAYTEI010000306.1 coordinate 3,094, forward strand.
TTTCTGCTTGCCCATTACACGCCACGCCGGGCGGACGCCCGGGAGTTCGCATTGACCTATCGGGTGCTTCTGCTGCAGACCGTCTCGGGAATCGGAATCGATATCGCTCTGGCTGGGCTGCCATTCGAAGAGACCGCAGTCAGGCGCTCGATTCCGGTCGAATATGCTCCGGGTATCAGGCTGCGCACCTGCACCGCCGAAGATCTGATCGTGATGAAAGCGTTCGCGGATCGCCCGCAGGATCGCATCGACCTTCGTGGCATCCTCGTCCGTCAGGGGACCGGAAAACTCGATTGGCAGCACATTTGGGAACACCTCACACCGTTGGCGGAGGTGAAAGAGTCGCCCGAAATCCTCAGCCATCTCAAAGGGTTGCTCACTGCGGTGCGGGAGAGCGAAGGGTCCTGACAGATCGTGTGTCAGCGAATCATTAAACGTCCCGCCGCCATGCGCACCCGCGCAAATCAAGCCTGGCCGACCCGGGTTAAATGAAGGTCAACCCTCCTTACCGCCTCAGTTCGCGGTTTCCTCCACGATCCGGGCGTCGATATATTGACCGCCAGTGTTCTGATGGCAGTGAATGGCGATGATATTGCGCCCCGACTTGATCAGTCCGGCTTGTGGGATCATGAAATCGGTGTAGCCGGTCACGTAATTTTTTACCTCCACGATCTTCACGCCGTTGAGGAAGACCTCCGTGTCGTCGTCATGAAACAGCCGTAGCACGACTTGCCCCTTGGGTAAGCTGGCGAGCTGGAACTCGCGGCGGAGCCAAATATCCGGGGTTTTCCACTCGGTGGCGACTTTCGTGTTAGGAGTCTCGCGGGTGCCAAAGCCGCCTTTGCCTTGCGACCAGGCGGCATCGGCGAAATCGGTATTCTCCCAACCGGCAGCAGGACCGTCGCCTTCACCACATCTGGCGTGTTGAGCAGCAGCTCGGAAAGCGGCTTGAGCCAACTTGGCTCCACTTTGTTCACCCGGTCGTAGGTGCGCAGGCCGTTGATCTCCACCTCCACGTCGGTGGTCTGGGTGTAAACCCCGGCGCAGACGCCCCGTTTGCGGAGGCTGGCGAGGACGTTGATCGACCATGCGCTTGTATTCGGTGACAAATTGCTGGTGCGCTTCATCCGGCCACACGCCTTCGGTGGGATTCGGAGCCATCCGCGTCCATGGCGGATTCGAGCCTCGTGGTTGGGTATCGGGGCCGAATCCCATGCTGACTTGGTCCTGCCACATCAGCATGCCGATCTTGTCGCAGTGGGCGTAGTAGCGCCGCGGCTCGATCTTGATGTGCTTGCGGATCATGTTGAAGCCGGCGGCTTTGAGGAAAGTCGATGTCTGAAATCATCGCCGCCTCGGAGGGCGGGGTGAGCAGACCGTCCGGCCACCAACCTTGGTCGAGCGGACCCCAGTGGAAGATGCTCTTGCCATTGAGAGTGAAGCGCCAATTGCCATTCGCATCCTTCACTTTGCCAAACTCGCGCAGCGCCACGTAGGACTTCACCTCGTCGATGACTTTTCCCGCCGCATCCAACAGCTCGACTTTCAGGTCGTAAAGATTCGGCTCCGTGGGCGACCAAAGTTTGGCCGCCGGAATCACCAGCGCGAGCGGTGTCGCGCCATTGCCGCCAGCGACTTGTTGGCCGGCAGACGACGCGGTGACCCGGATTTTTTCCCCGGCCAGTGCCATGCCCGAGAGCTTGGCGTCCACCGTCACGCCGCCGGTCTTGATGTCGGTGGTGAAATCCAGGTCTTGAATGAAACGCTCGCTGACATTTTCCAACCACACCGTCTGCCAGATGCCCGTCACCCGGGTGTACCAGATCCCACCGTTCTTGAGCTTCTGCTTGCCGTGCAGTTGGAAGCCCGCGGTGGCGTCATCCACCCGCACCACCAGCTCGTTTCCGTCCGCTTTGAGCGCCGGGGTGATGTCGAAGGAAAATGGCGTAAAGCCGACGCCGGACAAGCTCGACTCCGGGCAGAATGGCACCAGGATTTGGCCGTCCCATTTCACCGGTGTCGGGCTTTCCTTCCCGGCCACGGCGTAGTCCCACAGGCCGTTGAGGTTCGTCCAATCCGCGCGTTCGAGTTGCGGCCTCGGATATTCCTGCCACGCGGCATCCGCCTTCAACGCCCTGCCCCACTGCGTCATCATCTCACCCTTCACCGGCTGCCATTCCGCCCGCGCGGGCATCGCGGCGAGCGACAGAAGCAGAAGATATCTGGATAATACCTAGCGTCGTTTCATGAGATTTAAAATGGGTTTCCGGGGTGGTGAGGGAGGGCGTTTCTAGCTCTGACCACACTCACCCGCCCCCCCCCCATGCGGGGGGCCGCGGCAGGCGGCAATCAAAGCGTGCCACCACCGCAGCCGGAAACCGGGAGTCTAATTCTTGACACCACCCTGCAAACAGGTGCCTATGTAACCTATCCGCAGCGGTCACGCTTTCACGAGTATAAGTATCCTCCACAACCAAGGGCAGCCATGAGTCACCCGATGCAACTTGCAGTTTTCACCAACGACGGACAGGGACGCTGCCGGACCGGGCTGCGTGGCAGTGTCATCCGGATTGCCAAGGCGATCACATTTCCCCATGAAACATGATTCCTTTCCGCGACATTTCCATCCGCCGCAAGCTGACGCTAGCCATCGTTGCCGCGAGTATCGTGCCGCTCGTGATCGCGGCGGTGTTGGTGTTCGTCCATGAACTCTCCGGCCTGCGCACGCGCGCGGTGAGCGACTTGAAAGCCCGGGCGGAGTTGCTCGCCGTGGGCTCGCGGGCCATGTTGGAGTTCAACGACCCGCAACGCGCGGCGGAAATGCTGGCGACTCTGCGGGGACGGCCGGAGATGGTCGCTGCCGGGCTTTTTAGTGCTGACGGGGTAATTTTCGCCAGTTACCGCCGGGTGGATGCGGCGGCATTTGTCTTTCCAGACACGCCCGGGGGAAATCCGGGGACCGTCCGCCGGACCGGAAACCATCTGGAATTGTTCCACCCCGTCCGCAGCGGTCGGGATCTGGTGGGGCACGTCTATCTGCGCTCGGACTTGGCCGTGATTTACGAAAGGCTGCCGGAGCAGGGGGTGATCGTGCTCGCGGTGCTGGCCGGGTTGGTGGTGGTGGCCTACTGGCTTTCCAGCGAATTCCAGCGGGCGATCTCCCGCCCGATCCTGGACTTGGCCGCGACCGCGCGGGCGGTGGGGGAACGCAAGGATTATTCGGTGCGGGCCAAGCAACACGGCCAGGATGAAATCGGCGTGTTCACCGATGCCTTCAACCAAATGCTCGCGGCCATTCAGGAACGGGAAATCGCGCTGCTCCATACCCACGAGAAGTTGCGGACCGTCATGGACAGCATCACCGACGGCC
>JAYTEI010000307.1:0-6457 GCA_043735445.1 Akkermansiaceae bacterium
GCCACGGCATTGGACGGACGACGAGCAATCCTTCGCGGTGGCCATCGGAAATCTCGTGTCAGTCGCCCTAGAATGCACCGAGCGAGCACGGACCCAGCAGGCAGTGCTGCGCAGCCACCAGCGATTCCAATCAGTGGCTGCGGCGACCAACGACACGATCTGGGACTGGGACTTGGAAACCGACGCCTTTTGGTGGAACGACGGATTTGCCAATCTTTTCGGTTGGGCCTCGACCGAGACCCTGGCCACGATCCGCACGTGGATCCGGCAAATCCACCCCGAAGACCGCGCCCGAGTGGTCGATGGGATTTATTCAGCCATCCAACGGGGGGAGACCCATTGGTCCGATGAATACCGTTTCATCAGCAACGATGGCTCGGTAGCCCATGTGTTGGATCGCGGCCAGGTGATTCGCGACGCTGACGGGAAGGCGCTCCGGATTGTCGGCGGGATGACCGATCTCACGGCCAACAAGCTGGCGGAACTCGCGCTGGTGCGTTCCCACCGCGCGCTGCAAATGCTCAGCTCGTGCAATGAGATGCTGATCCGGACGTCCGCCGAAAGCGAGTTGCTGGCTGAGGCCTGCCGCATCGCCGTAGAAATCGGGGGTTACCGGATGGCGTGGGTGGGCTACGCCATGGAAGATGATCAGCGGCGGATTCTGCCGATGGCCCACGCCGGAGAAGAACATGGATTTCTCTCGGAAATTCTGGTTTCCTGGGCGGACGATCACTTGTCCGGACTCGGGCCGGCGGGGCAGGCCGTCCGCAGCGGCCAAGCGGTGGTGTTTGAAGACATCATCGGCAATCCCAGGTTTTCCTACTGGCTGGCACCTGCCCGGGCGCGAGGGTACCGGAGCGTGGTCTGTCTTCCGCTGCGCGATCAGAGGCGTGCCTTCGGAGTGCTTTGTCTCTACTCCGCGGAGCCTCACTCGGCGAACGCGGATGAAATCAAGCTGCTCCAGGAAATGGCCAACGACCTCGCCTTCGGGATTGAAAACATCCGTAGCCGCGAAGAGCGCGACCGAGTCCAGGAAGTGGTCATCAAAGTGGCGCAAGCGGTTTCCAGCGGCACCGGCTCCGAGTTCTTCGATCTCCTCACCCGCAACATGGTGGAAGCCCTGGGGGCTGATGGCGGCCTCATCGGACGGCACAACGCCACCGACAATTCCATCGATACCCTCTCCTACTTTCTGCATGGAGAGCCGATGGCCAATGTGAGCTACGGCCTCGCTGGGACGCCGTGCGAAAAGGTCATCCATGGCGACGTTTGCATCTTCCCGCAAGGCGTCCAACAATTGTTTCCCACGGACCAATTGCTAGTCGCGCTTGGCATCGAGGCTTATGCCGGCATTCCGTTGCTGCATCAGGACGGTGGCGTCGCGGGCGTCATGGTGGTGTTATTCTTAAATCCTTTGAAGCAGACGGAGCTGGTCCGGTCCACGCTGCAGATTTTCGCCGCGCGCGCGGCGGCCGAGCTTGACCGGCAACTATCGGACGCCCGGATCCGCGAGCAAGCCTCGCTCCTCGACAAGGCGCAGGATGCCATTCTAGTACGCGGTCTCGATCACGCCATCACCTACTGGAACAAAAGCGCGGAACGCCTCTATGGCTGGTCGGCGGAGGAAGCCGTCGGGCGGTCGGCCAGGGAGCTGCTTTACCGGGAGCCATCCGCCTTCACCAAGGCACACGAACAAACTTTGGATCTTGGCGAATGGGTCGGGGAAATTAGCCAGATCGACAAGTTCGGCCGCGACCTGACCATCGAAGGCCATTGGACTCTCGTCCGCGACGAAGCCGGCAGGCCGGCAAGCGTTTTCGCCATCAACACCGACATCACCGAGCACCGCAAGCTCGAGCAACAATTCCTGCGCGCCCAACGGTTGGAGAGCATCGGCACTCTGGCCGGCGGCATCGCCCACGATTTGAACAACATCCTCGCCCCCATTTCCATGGCCGTCGAACTCCTCAAAATGCGCGTGACCGACGGCCGCTCCACCGAGTTGCTAGACACCATCGCGACCAGCGCGAAACGCGGTGCCGACATGGTTGGCCAAGTCCTCTCCTTCGCCCGCGGCATGGAAGGCCACCGCGTGGAAATCCACCCGCGCCAGTTGATCCAGGAAATCGAGGGGATTTTGCGCGACACCTTCCGCAAGAATCTCGCGATGGAGGTGGTCGCCCGCCGCGACTTGTGGGCGATTCATGGCGATCCCACCCAACTCCATCAGGTGCTTCTCAACCTCTGTGTGAACGCCCGCGACGCCATTTCCGGCCCCGGGAAAATCCTCATCAGCGCGGACAATGTCGAGATCGACGCGTCCTTCGCCGCCATGAATCTGGAGGCCAAGGAAGGCCCGCACTTGTGCATCGAAGTCGAGGACACCGGGGAGGGGATTTCGCCGGAAATCATCGACAAAATATTCGATCCGTTCTTCACCACCAAGTCCGTCGGCAAGGGCACCGGCCTCGGACTTTCCACCACCCTGGCCATCGTCAAGAGCCACGGCGGTTTCATCCGCACCTTCAGCGAGCCGGGCGTGGGAACCCGCTTCCGGGTCTATCTCCCCGCCCAGCCGGAATCCGCCGGGGCGGCTCCCTCCCGCGAGCGGGCCGAGCTGCCCCTTGGCAATGGCGAGACGGTGCTGGTCATTGATGACGAGGTCGCCATCCGCCAGATTACCCGCCAGATCTTGGAGTCCTTTGGCTACCACACGCTTCTCGCCGCAGACGGACATCAGGCGGTGGCCCTCTACACCATTTATCAGTCCGCGATCGACGTCGTTCTCACCGACATGATGATGCCCGTCATGGATGGACCCGCGACTATCAGGAAACTCATGGAAATCAACCCCGCGGTCAGGATCATCGCCACCAGTGGCATCACCGCCAACCGGGAACTCGCGCACCTGGCCGGAGACGGCGTTAAAAATTTCCTCCCGAAACCCTACACCGCGGAAACCTTGCTCACTTGCCTCAAGCAAGTTCTGGCAGGATGACCGCCGCTGGTTTTCGCGACAATCCGCGTTCGAACTTGCTTCACCCGTTCCCCCCATTAATCTGGCCGCCCTTCCATCGCTGATGCCTTTGAATTCCGCCAATTCCCCGAATCTATTGATCGTTGACGACGACGAAACCATCCAACGGCTGCTCGTCATCGCCGCACAGGATCTCGGGTGGCGTCCGGTCGCCGCCGGCTCGGGCCATGAAGCATTTGACATCCTCGGCGCGGGCATCGAGGCCGTCATCCTCGATCACGGTCTCCCCGGCATGAACGGTCTCCAGACCCTGGTCAGAATTCGGGAAAAATTCCCCACCCTGCCGGTCATCATGCTGACGGGACTCAACGATGCCGAAACCGCCGTCCAGGCGCTGCGGGCCGGAGCCGATGATTATCTAACCAAGCCGTTCGAACTCAAGCGGCTCTTCGACCTGCTGCGGCAGGCCAAAATCGCCCGCAAGGATTCACCGCCTCCGGCTCCCGTGTCTAGCAGACCCTCGTCCAAAGCCGCCCTGCACAGTGCCAATCCCCACCTCCGTCACCTGCTAGGCCACCTGGCCAAGGCCGCCCGCCTCGATAGCACCATCCTCCTGACCGGCGAGAGCGGCACCGGGAAATCTCATTTCGCCCGTGAAATCCACCGCCTCAGCCCGCGTGCGGCCGAGGAATTTATCACCGTCAGTTGCCCGGCCTTGCCCCGCGAGTTGCTCGAATCCGAACTCTTCGGCCACGAGCGCGGTGCCTTCACCGGTGCGACTTCTTCCCGCGCCGGCCGCTTCGAACAAGCCTCCAAGGGCACCTTGTTCCTCGACGAAATTGGCGATCTTCCCTCCGAACTCCAGCCCAAGCTCCTCAACGTCCTGCAAGACCGCGAATTCTTCCGCGTCGGCGGCAGCAAAATGCTGCAAACCAATGCCCGCGTCATCACCGCCACCAACGTCAATCTGCGCGCCCGCGTCGAGGCCGGTGCCTTCCGCGAGGATTTGTATTACCGCCTCAACATTATCGAGCTGCGGATTCCCGCCCTCCGCGAACGCAAGGAAGACATCCCCGCACTCACCGCCGGCATCCTCGCCCAAATCGCCAGCCGCCGTGAGTCCGAGGGCTGGCAACTCACGCCTGCCGCCGCCGAGTTTTTCCTCGATTTCGACTGGCCAGGCAATGTCCGCCAACTCGAAAACGTGCTCGAACGCGCCACCGCCTTCGCCGAAAAACCCCTGCTCGATGCCGCCGATTTTCAACCCCTGCTAGAAGGCCGCCGCGATCCAGCATCCGCCTCCGGCTCGCCCGCCGGACGTGGCCTGACTCTTCAAGAAATCGAGCGCGACGCCTTCATCCAGACCTACCTCCGCACCGGTAAAAACAAGGCCAAGACCGCCCGCGAACTCGGCATCTCCGAGCGCTCCGTTTACAACCTGCTAGGTCGCCACGGCTTGAAGTGAACGGAAAAGCCCGCTGCGAGAGCGGGCCTTGTTTTTGAAGTTGCATCTCGCGCACTTGGCTCAGCCGCCGATGTCGGTGCGGCCGGAGAGTTGGGCACCTTCTTCCATCGAGAACACCTTGGACTTGATGTCGCCGTTGATCCGCGACTTGTCCTTCAGCTCGCAGCGCTGGGAAGTGATCTTGCCCTCCACCTTGCCGTAAACCTTCACCTCGCCGGCAGTGACGTCGCCCTTGATGATGGCGTTTTCACCGATCGTCACGCGGCCCTTGTCGGAGGTGATTTCGCCGTCGATTTTGCCGTCGATGATCATGTCGTTGGAGAAGCGGATAGAACCGGTGATTTCGATGCCGCTGGAAAGTACGTTTGTCGGATTGGCCATGCCGGGAAGGGAGCAAAGGCCGGGCGGATTGGCAACTAGATTTCCGGGAGGTTTGAGGACAATGCTCCCGGCGGGCTGAGGATCGGAAAAGTCAGACGATCATCTCCCGCGTGACATGATATTTCGCAGCGCAGCGGGGGCACTGGATGTTGATGAATTCGTCGTCGCCGAACAGCTCGTCGAGGCGGTCTTTCCAACCGCCGAGGATGGGCAGGATCTTGTCGATGGTGCAGCCGCAGTGGAACCGGAAGCGGCGGGATTCGAGCAGCGTGGTTTCCTCGGTCTCGGTGATTTTTTCCACGGCGGCAACGTCGAGCGACGCCAACCATTCGAGGTCACAGTCCGGCTGGGCGGCGATGATGACGAAATTCTCGTCTTCTAAACGGAAGGCGCGGGCGGGGCGTTGCTCGGACTGGTCGTAATACTGGGAGAGCCAGAGGATCGGATCCTTGCCTTCGATCTCCAAGGTGGACAGGCGCGGTTGATTGCTCTCGGCGGAGGTCGTCTGGGCGTAGAAGAAATTGCGGTCCGGCTCGCGGACGTCTTCGGTGAAAATCCGGCCAGTGATGGATTCCTCGAGCGAACTGCCGGTGACAAACAAGTTGATCCGCGGCGCACGGAGATTGGCCGTCCAGGCGATGCTTTCCGCCCATGGCCGCGCGACGAGGTGCAGCACGAGCAACGCGAGCGTGTCCTTGAGCATCTGGTCCAGCTCGCCCGGCGGGTGGACGCCGTGCTGCATCAGGTGCAAGTAGTAGTCGGTATAAATCGGCGTGAACTGCCCACGCACTAACAGCGCATTGCGATGCCGGACGAAGATCGACTCGACGGTGGTGAATTCTTCAGCGGGTTCCATGGGACGAAAAGAGAAGAGCACAGCGACGAAACGCACGCCACACGGAAACGCGCGGTGGCTCGCATCGGCCTAGCGGGCACCCAGTTGGCGGGGCAGGGGTGGCGCTCATTCTCTAGCAGCACTTGGGAAATCGGATACTCTTTCCCGGCATTCCCTGCTTGTCCCGAACAGGACGCCCTCCTAGACACTTGCTCCAGAAAAACGAATGTTGGCCAAGCCTAACGCCTCTCCCCATCTGTCCATCAAAAGCTCTCAATGAATTCCTCCGAAAGCGACCTCGAACAAAGTTTCATCGAGAAGCTCCGTAGTCTCAAATACGAGTACCGCCCGGACATCACCGACCGCGCTTCTCTGGAGCAGAATTTCAGGGAGAAATTCGAGTCCCTCAACCGCGTCCGCCTCACGAATGCGGAATTCGCCCGCCTGCTCGACGAGATCGTCACCCCGGATGTCTTCACCGCCTCGAAGACCCTGCGCGCCATCAGCAGCTTCACCCGCGATGACGGCACGCCGCTGAACTACACCCTCGTCAACATCAAGGACTGGTGCAAAAACACCTTCGAGGTCATCAACCAGCTCCGCATCAACACGGACCACAGCCACCACCGCTACGATGTCATCCTCCTCATCAACGGCGTGCCCTGCGTCCAGATCGAGTTGAAAACCCTCGGCATCAGCCCGCGCCGGGCGATGGAGCAGATCGTCGAATACAAAAACGATCCCGGCAACGGTTACACCAAGACGCTCCTCTGCTTCCTCCAACTCTTCATCGTCAGCA
>JAYTEI010000308.1:0-6446 GCA_043735445.1 Akkermansiaceae bacterium
CAGGGGAGGCGGGGGAGAGTTTCGCAGAGCCACGCCACCGCTTGCTAGAAGTGGGTAATTTTAATTGTCGCTGAGGGGATTTTTAATTGTCGCTGGACAAATGGGATGAAAGCCTTTCAAGGCTTGCCGGGTCGGACGCGGGGGGGTAAATGCCCATCGTCATGGCCAAGAAACCTGTAGTGCTCATCATTCGCGACGGCTGGGGTGTAAATCCCGGAGGAAAAGCAACGGCTGTGAAAGACGGCAACGCGACTTTGCTCGCGAAGACTCCGTTTCACGAAGTGATGTTCGCGAAATTCCCGAAAGGTTTCCTCAGCGCGTCTGGTCTCGATGTCGGGCTGCCTCCCGGCCAAATGGGCAACTCCGAAGTCGGCCACCTCAATCTCGGCACCGGCCGGATCGTCTATCAGGATCTCACCCGCATCAACAAAGCGATCGAAGAGGGGACGCTCGCGAAGAATCCGGTGTTCGTCGAAGCACTTGAAAAGGCCAAGACTGGGCGACTGCACTTCATCGGCCTCGTTTCCGACGGCGGCGTCCACAGCCATCAGGACCAGCTCATCGCGATGGTGAAGCTGGCGAAAAAAGCGGGTGTGAAAGACATGTTTATCCACGCCATCACCGACGGCCGCGACACTTCGCCGACCGGTGGCCAAGCGTATCTCGCAAAAGTCGAGGACGAGGCTGCCAAGTGCGGTGCCCACGTCGCCACCGTGATCGGCCGTTACTTCGCCATGGACCGCGACAAGCGTTGGGACCGGGTGAAGCTGGCGTGGGATGCCATCGTGTTAGGCAAAGGTGAGAAGCGCGACGTGCTCGCGAGCGAGGCCGTCGCCGACTACTACCGCCTCGACAAGACCGATGAGTTCATGCCGCCGATGATCTTCAATGAGCCGGACACCCAGCGTGTTAGAGATGGCGACGTGGTCTTGTTTTTCAACTTCCGCTCCGACCGCGCGCGCGAACTATCAGAAGCATTTCTCTATCCGGACTTCGACGGCTTCGACCGCGAGGTCACCCCCAAGGTGAATTTCGTCACCCTCACGCAGTACGACGAGAAATACGATTGCCCGGAAATTTTCGCCGCGCAGACGCTCGAAATGGTCCTCGGACAAACCGTCGCCAACGCTGGCTTGACCCAGATGCGCATCGCCGAAACCGAGAAATACCCGCACGTCACTTACTTCTTCAATGGCGGCGAGGAAGTCGCCTATCCGGGCGAGGACCGGGTGATCATTCCTTCGCCCAAGGACGTGCCGACCTACGATTTTAAGCCGGAAATGAGTGCCCAACAGGTGACCGACACCGTCGTCGCCAAGCTCAAGGACTACGACATGGTCATCCTCAACTTCGCCAACCCCGACATGGTCGGCCACACCGGCGTGGTCGAAGCCGCAGTGAAAGCGTGCGAGGTCATCGATGCCGATGTGAAAACCATCGTCCAAGAAACCCTTCGCCTTGGCGGCAAGCTCCTCATCACGGCCGACCACGGGAACTGCGAGTTCATGCGCAATGCCGACGGCTCGCCTAACACCGCGCACACCACCAACCTCGTCCACCTCTTCTACGTCGCCGCCGATGCGGCGGAATATACCGTGAGAGATGGCATTCTAGCAGACGTGGCCCCGACACTCTTGGAAATGTTAGGCGTGGCCCAGCCCAAGCAGATGACGGGTAGGAGCTTGCTGGTTAGCAAAGTGAAGAAGGCGGTGACAGCCCCGGTGAAACAAGTGCCGGCACCCGCCACCGCAGCTACGACGAAGAAGAAATCCATCGTCAAGAAGAGCAAGGGCGGACGTTCCAAGTGGAGCCGCTAAGTGGATTGTGCCCCGGCTGTCTCAGCCGGGTGTGGAGGCTCTGGACCCGGCTGAGACAGCCGGGACACGTTGATGGACTAACAACAACCGCAGCCCATTGAGGCACACCAGCACGGTGCTGCCCTCGTGACCGACGACGCCTAACGGCAGTGCCAGCGAGAATCCCAGCGCGGAAATGATCAGCACGACGATCACTGCACTGGCGAAAACTAAATTTTGCGTCAGCACCCGCTTCGCCCGCCGGGCGTGGCCGACGAGAATGGCGATGTTCTCTAACCGGTCGCCCATCAGCACGATGTCGGCGGTCTCCATCGCGACATCCGTTCCAGCCGCGCCCATGGCGACGCCGAGGTCGGAGATGGCGAGCGCGGGGGCGTCGTTCACGCCATCGCCTATCATCATGACGGTGCCTTCTTTTTTTAACTCGCGGATGACGTTGAGTTTGTCCTCAGGCAGGAGTTCGGCGTGGACTTCATCGACCTTGGCTTCCAGCGCAATGGCTTCGGCGACGAGGCGTTGGTCGCCTGTGAGCATGACGACTTTTTTCACGCCGAGGCGGTGCAAGTCAGCCGTGAGTTGGCGCGCAGCGGGGCGGATGGTGTCGGCCATGACCAGCAACGCTTGCGCGGTGACGGCGTCGCCCACGCGGCTGCCGAGCCAGACGCAGGTCTTGCCTTTGGCTTGGAGGGGTAGGGAAATCTCTGCGAGCGAGGTGACGCCCGCCGCATTGAGTTCGCGGAAAAGCCGTTCGCTGCCGACGAGATAGCGGGTCGCTTCGATGGTGGCTTCCGCGCCTTTGCCAGCGGTGGATTGGAAATCGGAGGCTTCTGGCAAGGCGATCCCAAGCTCCTCCGCGCTCTTGACGATGGCGTGAGCGAGCGGGTGCTCGGATCTCGCTTCCAGCGCGGCGGCGGCGCGGAGCAGGGCGGTGACCGGGGCGGGCAGGGGACTGGCGATTGGATAGATCCCGGCTGCCGTGACGATTTCCGTTAGGGACGGCTTGCCGACGGTTAGAGTTCCAGTTTTGTCGATGGCGACGATGTCGATCTTGGACGCGGTCTCGAGATGCGAGCCGCCTTTGATGAGGATTCCGCGCCGCGCGGCACCGCCGATGGCGGATAAAACGGTGGCGGGCGTGCTGATGACGAGGGCGCACGGCGACGCCACGACCATGATGGTCATGGCCCGATAGAAAGCGTGGGCAAACGTTTCTCCTGCAAACAAATAGGGCACGAGAAACACCACGATGGTTAGGCCGATGACGCCCATCGCGTAGTATTGCTCGGCGGTTTCGAGGAAGCGCTGGGTGTTGGATTTTTCCGCCTGCGCCTCGGCCACTAGCTTGACCATCCGCGAGAGGGCGGAGTCTTCCGAGCGTTTGGTGACCTTGAGTTCGATGCCGCCGCTTTGGTTGAGAGTGCCAGCGAAGAGGGGGCTGCCGAGGGGTTTGGAAACCGGCATCGACTCGCCTGTTAGTGACGACTCATCGACGTTGGTGCTGCCTTCGGAAATCACGCCATCCACCGGGATTTGCTCGCCGGGCCGGACGATGACGATTTCCCCGACGGCCAATTCCTCGACCGCGACCTTGAGGGTGATTCCTCCCCGTTTCACCAGAGCTTCGCTGGGCCGCAGAGTGAGCAGGGACTCGATGGCCTTTTGCGTCCGCTCCATGGCGTGGCGTTGCAGGACGTTAGAAAAACTGAAGAGAAATAACAGCAGTGCGCCTTCGAACGGCGCGCCGATCACGGCGGCACCGAGCGCTGCTAGAACCATCAGCACATCCACGTCGAGCACGCCTTCTCGCAGCGAGGCGTAGGCAGAGCGCACGCCTTTTTGGCCGGCGAAAATGTAGGCTCCGGCGTAGAGCAGGTGGGTGGCGAACCCGATGCCGGTTAGTTTTTCCGCGATCAGAGCAACGATTAGAAACAGCAGGCCGAGGCCGCAGGAAATTTCCTCGTTGAGATCGCCGTCACGGATTTTTTGCGCGAGTGAGCGGTGGTCTGAGCCTCGCGGGGCAAGCGGCGCGATGTCGGCACCGGTCCGTTTCAGATCGCGGATTATCTGTTCGTCGCCGTCGATTTCGGAATCGAAGGTGACGGAAAGAACCTTTCCCAAATAGGTGGCGGTCGCCCGCCGCACGCCGGGGATTTTGGCCACTTTTTTCTCAAGCTTGAGGGCGCAAGCTTCGCAGGCGTTGCCTTCTAACCGGAACGTGCGTTTGCGGCGCGATGACTCGACTTGGGCAATGTGTTCCTTCAAGAGCGAGCGGATCTCGCCGTCGGAGAGCACCGCCGGATTGAATTCCACATCGACCATGGCATGGACCGGATCGGTGGAAACCCGGATCACGCCGCTGTGGGTGGCGAGGTCATGGTCGGCTACTTCCACGATCAGGGGATCTGGTTTTGGACGATTCATGAGCTAAAGGGGGCGGGCGGAGTTCCGCGGTTAGGTAACCGGAAGTTTTGTCCTAACTGAGGCTGCCAAGGCATGAAATGCGGCGGAGACCTTGCTAACCGCTGGCGCAACCAACGCGATGGGCGCACCGCTGTCCCCGCGCTCGCGGGTTTCGATGTCGATGGGGATTTGCCCTAACAACGGCACATTCATTTCGTCCGCCTCGCGGACGCCGCCTTCCTTGCCGAAGATGAAATACTTCTTGCCGTCGTCGCCCTCGAACCACGCCATGTTTTCGATCAGGCCGAGGATCGGCACGTTGACTTTCGCAAACATCGCAACCGCCTTGCGCGCATCGATCAACGCGACTTCCTGCGGCGTGGTCACGATGATCACCCCATCGACACTGACGGTTTGGACGATGGTGAGCTGGATATCGCCAGTGCCGGGCGGCAGGTCTAACACCAGATAGTCGAGGTTTCCCCAAGCGACTTGGCGGAGAAATTGTTGGGTGTAGCGAGTGGCCATCGGGCCACGGACGATCACGGGTGAGCGGTCTTCGAGCAGGAATCCCATCGACATGAGTTTCAGCCCGTGGGCTTCGAGCGGGATGATTTCGTCGTGCTCATTGGCCATCGGGCGCTCGTTCACACCGAACATCTGGGCGACCGACGGGCCATAAAGATCGCAATCGCAAAGCCCGACCGACGCGCCAGTCGCGGCCAGCGCGACTGCTAGATTGGCGGCGACGGTGGATTTCCCGACCCCGCCTTTTCCTGAAGCCACGGCGATGATGCGCTTCACGCCGGGAATCGAAGACTTGCCCACCGTGCCACCGAGGCCACCCGCAGCGGCGGGCGCGTCTTTGACGTCGATCTCGATTTTCACCGTCCCGATGTCGGGCAGCGGATCGAGGATCGCGTGGCAATCTTGGAAAATTTTCTCCGGCACTTTCGGGTCGCGGGTCGCGATTTCGAGATGGACCGTGACGAGCCCGGGCTCGCATTTGACGTCCTTGACGAGGCCGAAGGAAATGATGTCCCGGGAAAAACCGGGGTAACGGACTTGGCGGAGGGCTTCGCGGATGAAATCAGGACTCATGGGCGGCGGGATTCTCACTCAATCGGAGTTGGGGGCAACACGTTTGTCGGAAATGTGGCGACTATCGAAGCCTTGTGATTCCAAGCGTGAAAATTTTACTCACGACAAAGGCGGAGCTTTGAGGATCCGGGCACCCTCTTCGCTGCCGAGCAGCTCCGACGCACCCATGCCCGTAACAAGCCAACGGCAAGGAGAAACACCACTTTTTGTCCTTTCCGCCAAAGCCTTGATTGTTAGTGTGGCGATGCGAAATGCCGAATTCCTCCTCCCAAACCTTCCTCCGCGAGTTCGACAAAAAGCTCTGGACCGCCGCCGACAAGAAAGGGGCACAGGCATCTTGCCTGTTTCTTCAGGATGTAAAAGGCACAGGCAAGATGCCTGTGCTCTCACCTCCACCGGCAAGCTCATCGACGACGCGCTGGAGGCGGTGGAGGCGGTGGAGAAGGAGGCAAGGAACGGCAATCTCCGAATCGCGTCTTCGTCATCCCAAGCACGGGCGATTCGGAATGGGAGCACCGCGGACATGGCCGAAGGCAAATCGCCCCTCCCGAACCACTCGGGACTCATCGACCTCATCGACCTCATCGACCTCATCGCCACCATCCAGTTCCCCATTCACCACGGAACTTGTCCCGGCATAGTGAAACGACGCCGGACGCCCAAGTCCATCGTCAGCCTCATCGTGGAAATGATCGAGCCCTATCAGGGCCGCGTCTATGACCCGGCGATGGGCTCCGGCGGCTTCTTCGTCCAGTCGGAGCGCTTCATCGAGGAGCACGGCGGCACCATCGGCGACATCATGGTCTTCGGGCAGGACCAATGGGCGTGGGGCGCCCATTTGAGACGTGCGAAGCGCACCCGTAGGGTGAGGCTGCGGCGGAAGCAGCCGAATCAAAGCAATCCCACCACCTGGCGGCTCGCGGCGATGAACATGGCCATCCGCGGCATCGACTTCGACTTCGGCAAGGAACCGGCGGACACTTTTACCCGCGACCAGCACCCGGACCTCCGCGCCGACTTCGTGATGGCGAACCCGCCCTTCAACATCAAGGAATGGTGGGACGGCACGTTGGAGGGCGACGCCCGCTGGAAGTATGGCACGCCGCCGCAGGGGAATGCCAACTTCGC
>JAYTEI010000309.1:0-2890 GCA_043735445.1 Akkermansiaceae bacterium
ACGGCAGCTTGCTCCCGCCGAGGACTCCATGAGCCGCAGTTTCCGCCGATCCATTCATTCCCGGCTTGATGCCCGAGCGCTGATGAGAATGATGCCCCGCATGTCACGGTTGTTCTTCACCCACCTCACCGCGCTCCTCTTTACCGGAGCGCTAATCACCTCATGCGGTGGCAGTCCCCCGCCCCGCGCCCAGCCGCAGTCCTCACAAGCGGCTGCATCTAACCAACCAGTCCGCATCGCGGCCATCCCCCCCACCGCGCCGCCTCCCGTCGTCGGGGAAAGCGCCATCGTCATCGACGTCGTCAGCGGCCGCGTCCTCTATGCGAAAAACGCCGATGCACCCCGCGCCGTGGCCAGCACCCAGAAAATCGTCACCGCCCTCTGCGTCCTCGACGCAGGAAACATCGATAAATCCGTAGTCATCGAAGCCTCCGATGAGAACTGCGAACCCACCCGCCTCGGCGTGAAGCCGGGCGAAATCTATCCGCGCCGCGAGTTGCTCAAAGTGCTGATGGTAAAAAGTGCCAACGACATCGCCCGCGCCCTTGCCCGCGATGTCGGCTCCAGCCAGGAAGGCTTCGCCGCGCTGATGAATCAAAAAGCCTCGTCGCTCGGCATGAGAAATTCCAATTTCATCAACCCTAACGGACTGCCGATGGCCGGCCAATACTCGACCGCGCGCGACATGGCCATCGCCGCCCGCGCAGCTTACCACAGCCCGCTGATCCGTTCTTTCACCGCCACCAAGGCGTTTGAATTCCGCTTCAACGACGGCCACACCCGGCTCATTGAGAATACCAACAAGCTTCTCAAAACCGTCCCCTACTGCGATGGCCTTAAGACCGGCACCACCAATGCCGCCGGCCGCTGCCTCGTCGCCAGCGGCTCGCTCAATGGCCGCTCCGTCATCGTCGTGGTCTTGAAATCCACCACGCCTAACATTTGGAAAGACTCTGCCAAGCTGCTTGCCTGGGCACTCGAGCGCCCGGTTTCCGGCTCCTAACCGACATGCCCGGTCCCGCCGACTCTCTCCGCCGGCTCGCCGCCGAGGGCTTGTTGCGCGGACTCCGGCCGCTCGATTCCGCCACCGGCATCCGCGTCGTTAGAGAAGGCCGCGAGTTGTGGAACTTCGCCTCCAATGACTACCTCGGCCTCGCCCGCCATCCAGAAATCGAAGCCGCGCTGATCGACGGCGTGCAGTGCTACGGCGCGGGTTCCGCCGCCTCCCGGCTGGTCTGCGGCAGCTTGCCACCGCACCAGATGTTAGAAGCAGCGCTTGCCGAGGCGAAACAAACCGAAGCCGCACTCACCTTCTCATCCGGCTTCGCCACCGCCCTCGGCGTGATCCCGGCGGTCGTCGCGAAAGCGGATTTCGTTTTCCTCGACAAGCTTTGCCATGCCTGCCTGGTGGATGCCGCCCGCCTGTCTGGGGCGACCCTCCGCGTCTTCCCTCACAACGATCTCGGGAAACTCGAACGCTTGTTAGTTTCCACCCGCGCGAAATCCCCGGCCGCGCGCATCCTCGTCGCCACCGAATCCGTCTTCAGCATGGATGGCGACGTCTGCCCGCTGCGTGAAATCGTCGGGCTAACGGAAACGCACGATGCCCTGCTCCTGCTCGATGAAGCACACGGCTTCGGCGTCCTCGGCGAGCACGGCATGGGCCTCGCCGAGCAGGAAAACCTCCAGCAGCGCGTGACCTTCCAAATGGGCACCCTCAGTAAAGCCGCAGGTCTATCAGGCGGCTACCTCGCAGCGTCCCGGGATTGGATCGACCTCCTCACCAACCGCGCACGCTCATTCATCTACTCCACCGCCCCGCCGCCCGCGCTTGCCCACGCCGCCATCGCGTCACTGGCACTCATCCGCTCGGCGGAAGGCAAAACACTCCGCACGAAACTTCAGGAGAACATCGCCCGGCTGTCACCCAACCGCACGCCAATCATCCCGAAGGTGTTAGGCTCCAACGAAGCCGCGCTGGCCGCCGCCTCCGGGCTGGAGCATGCTGGTTTCCTAGTGCCAGCCATTCGTTACCCGACGGTCCCACGAGGCACCGCCCGCCTGCGGATCAGCCTCTCCGCCGCGCATTCCGTCGAAGCGATCGACGCGCTGGCTTCGCGATTGCCACACCTAGCGACGGCCAGAGAGTAAATCCTCCGCGATTAGCTCGGCAACTCCCTCCCCGCATGAACAGCAAATTATCGGAAGCGGGACAGGTGACATCCCGTTCCCGATCAGTTAAGCCAGTCCCCGCCATGTCCATTCCTGTCTAAACGCCCCGCGACAACTCCTCCCACTTCGCCCCGCTGCGCCGCCTCAAGACCGACAAATCCATCATCTCCGACCTCCCTGAAAAAACCAAAATGAAAGTCTTCTGCGGCCTCCCCCCCGCCCAAGCACGTCTCTACCAGCAAAGCGCTGGCACCCTCGCCAAGGACCTCGCAGCACCGACGCCATCCTCACCGGCGGAGCCGATAAATCCCTCGCCGAAATGAACAACACCGAACTCCTCGACTTCATCCGCCTAAGCCTGTAGCGGAGCTTCGCACCACCCCAAGGAGCGGCGGAACTTGTCCGCCGATGCCCTTGATTCGCCGATGGCAGGTCGTTCCGACAGTCCCTCCGTCACCCATTGGCACTTCATGCACATCGGCGGTCATGCATCGCTGCTCTTTGATGCCGCTCGATCCAGGCCGATAGAAAGGCCGCATAGGGTTCCCAAGCCCTACGCCAAAGCCCTGCGCGAAAAGCCCGGTCTCAGCCAAACCCAGTTCTCCGCCCTCATCGGAATCAGCCCCCGCGCCCTCCACCGCGTCGCCGAATGTAACCCGGAAGCGGTGCTGAAGGCGTTGCATCGGTGAGAAAAGAAAAGATGTGAATTGGATTACTC
>JAYTEI010000310.1:0-13810 GCA_043735445.1 Akkermansiaceae bacterium
TCGAAGTCATCGCCAGTAAGGGTGCCGGTTCCCTCAATTAACAGGAAATCGTTGTCCTGAAGCGCGATGGTGGAAGCGGCAAGGTTGAACGTGAAGTTCCCAAAGCCGACGATGGTCCAGAGCGGAGTCAGCGGGGTGGCAGGAGTGAAAATCCAAGGTTGCGAGAAGGCGACGGATTGACCGTTAGGGACGCTGATGAATGAGCCGGACCGGGTGTCCACCTTGGAAAATAGCCAGGTTTGGACACCCCTCGCAGCGGCTAAATTTTCGGTGATATTGCCATTCACATCCTGAAGAATGATTCCGCCGTTCGCGCCCGATGAGAAATTAACCGATCCAATAACGGTCGCGGAGTGGGCGATGGAGCCAAAAGCGACGGCCGCAAACGCAGGCCCAATTTTAGATATATGTTTCATTTGCTTTGTCGGATAGCTGTTCTCCGCGATGAGATCCAAGTGGCCAGAATCAACTTCCGAACGCTAGAATCCGCGCCCTACCGTGCCAAGTTATTTTCATATACCTACGTGTTGGCGTTAGGTCTTGACGATAGTCGCTTCTCGATGCGAGTTGCCCCCGAATTGTCACCATCAGCTAACGCTTGGCTGAACGACCTTTGTACAGTAAGGGATTTACAATTATAAATACAATAGGTTGTATATTCGCTTACCTAAAAGATCTCTGAGATTTCGGAGTTTTGGCGGAGCCTCGATTGGCATTCATTAATAAATTCAAGTAAATGATATGTCTTAACCATTATGCCGATCGAGCAGAAATCAGGGCGTAGCAGAGGCCTCGAGAAAGACATCTTACTGGGCCCGAAATCCGTGATCGCTGATCTGAATCTCACCTAACTGAGTGACGCTAAAAGACACTTCAGTCCCATCAGACTCGGCGATGATAAGGTGGTTGTTATCAACCCATCGGATGTTGGTGGTTGGTTCGCCCTCGGATTGGAAGACGTTGCCTTGTTCACTCGGGAGCTTTTGGTCGTTGCTGAGAATCGGGCACCTGCGGTGGACTCAAAGCTGGAAACTGTCTTCCGCAGGTGTCGCACCAATGGAGATCTGGACCTCGCCATTTGCAGAGAGATGGACGAGGCAATGATAGACGTCTTCGGGATCGGCATCGGCTTCGGTGGCGATGTCACCGGCGGTCTTGGCAGTGGCGGTTAGATGACCGCGGACTTTGTTGAGAGTTTCCAAAAAGGCGCCAGCGGCTTTTTTACCTGCCTCGACGCCGGGCTGGTGATAGGCGTTGATGTTGACGAGGGAGGCGTAGAAACTAACGGTTCTCTCGAACAGGGCGATCAGCAGGCCGAGTTGGAACGGTGTCACCTCCGGGATGGAAATCGTCAGTGATTTACGACCGGACTCGTGGAGCGCCTTGCGGGTGCCGCGGAAAAAGCCCTGCAGGTAGTCGGCGGTGGTGGTGCCGGGATCGACCTCGATGCTGTGGCCGTGGCGGCCTTTTCTGACTTCGATGAAAGTGGCGAAAAAGTTGTTTACGCCGTCGCGGAGCTGTTGGACGTAGGCGTGCTGGTCAGTGGAACCTTTGTTGCCATAGACGGCGATGCCCTGGTTGACGAGCTTGCCATCGAGGTCGTGCGCCTTGCCTAATGACTCCATGACGAGCTGTTGGAGATATTTGGAAAACAGGACGAGCGAGTCCTTGTAGGGCAGGACGACCATGTCCTTTTCGCCCTTGCCATTAGTCGCGCTGTGCCAAGCGATGGCGAGCTGCATGGCGGCGTTTTTCGAGACGTCTTGCTTGCGGGTTTCCACATCCATCGCGGCAGCTCCGGCGAGCAGGGCGTCGATGTCGAGACCTTGTAACGCGGCGGGAACGAGGCCGACGGTGGAGAGCACCGAGGTGCGTCCGCCGATCCAATCTTCCATTGGAAAACGGGCGATGAAGTGGTGGGCGACGGCGTATTGATCCAGCTTGGAGCCGACGCCAGTGACGGCGGCAGCGTGGCGACCGAAGTCGAGTCCAGCAGCTTCCCAGGCGGCTTTGGCCTCTAACATCCCATTGCGAGTCTCGGCAGTGCCACCGGATTTGGAGATGACGAGGACGAGGGTTTTATCGAGTCCAGACTTAGCGAGCTTGGCGATGACCGTGTCCATGCCGACGGGATCGGTGTTGTCGAAAAAGTGGAGCGGCAACCGCGCGTTCTGGCCGATGGCTTCGGAGACGAGCTGCGGGCCGAGCGCTGAGCCGCCGATGCCGATGAGTAGAACTTGTTTGAAACTCCCACCCGTCGGCGGGGCGATGGTGCCGGTGTGGATTTTTTCCGCGAAATGCTTGAGGGCGGTGATCGGCTCGGTGACAGCCCGTTTCAGTTCCTCTGTCGGGGCGAGGTCGGCATTGCGCAGCCAATAGTGGCCGACCATGCGGCCTTCATCGGGGTTGGCGATGGCACCGGACTCGACCGCGTGCATGTCGGCGAAGGCTTTGGCAATTCGTGGCTGGAGCGCACTCACCTCACTTGGCGCGAGGTCCATCAGCGAGAGGTCGAGAGAGAAACCGTGTTGGGGGTAACGGACGAGCGATTGGTTGTAGGATTGCCAGGACATGGTGGGGATAAGGTGAGTCGCTGAAAAACTGAAGAGTCAGCGGTTGTGGATCAAGTGGCGGAGCCGCTGGGAGGCTTGAGATTCTCAAGACGGTTGTCGATGCTTTAGGCGTGCTTTGGCCTTGTCGCATAGCGTCTTTCTATTTCAACGCGGCCGCCATTCCGCTCGCGGTCGCTTGCCGGGTGCGACAAAAGCAAAATCCGCCCGCCCGGTGCTGGTAGTCCCGTGGATGCGGGATCGAAGGCTCCGGGGGCCGCTTCGGAGACACTGGAGGTGGTGTTTTGGTGGAGCCTTACATCGCTTGGATTTCTCAAACCACCGGCATCCCCTAGCCTTCCAGTATCGTTGTGACAATGCTTTCCGCGCTGCTGATGCTGCGGCGTAAAAGATCAGTAAGTGATGATCGAGTGGACTGTGTGGGGAGTCAGCTTGGCGCGGCCTTCTAGGAAACCAAGTTCGATGAGCACCGAGATAGCAATGATGTCAGCTCCAAGTTCATCGAGCAGTTTCACGGCGGCGGCGGCAGTGCCACCGGTGGCTAACAGATCATCGACTAGCAGCACCGATGCGCCGGGCGCGATGGCGTCTTCGTGGAGTTCCACGATGGACTCGCCATACTCCAGCGAGTAGGCGGTCTGGCGAGTTTTCCAAGGCAGCTTGCCTTTTTTTCGGACCGGGACGAAGCCCGCGCCAAGGCGATCAGCCACGGCGGCGGCGAAGATGAAACCGCGAGCATCGATGCCGACAACCTTGTCGATTTTTGCTCCGCCCGCCGTTTCGCAGAGCAGGGAAATGGACTCGCGGAAAAGTTTTCCATCGGCGAGGAGGGGGGTGATGTCCTTGAAGACGATCCCGGGGTGTGGAAAATCGACCACGTCACGGATGGCGGCACGGAGGGAAGCGGCACTCATGTGGCTTCGACGCTAGGTGGCGGTGGCGGAGATGGGAAATCTTAAAAGAGTGATCCGGGCATTCTTGACGGTTCTTGGGTGTGGGAGAACAGGTGAGAATCCGTCTGAAGAGCAATACATTTAAAGATTCATCGGCCGCAGCAGATTGTTTTTCCTAACACCAAAGGTGAGTCGGGTCGGTGGATGAAATGGGGGGATGACCCGCCCGCCCGCACACCAAGGCCGGAACCACTTTGTGGTTCGGATCATTTGACCAAATACTCCGGGGTAGGCGTTCGTTCCTCACACCAACCCCGGGCTGGAGGACGCAACACCGTTGGTGTTAGAATTCTACCAATCCTTAAAGCCATTGGTCCGTTAGAGGATGGCGATGACCGGGTCACTTCGACTGCTCCAGGAAAGCTTTAATCATTGGCAAGGGAAACAATCCCATGTCGCAGGTTGCATGGTCGCGGTTGGCGGCTAAGATCCGCCCACGGCACCACTCTATCAGCCCGCTCCCCACTTTTTTCCGCATGATCGGCCTCGCTCTCAAAATGCTTTTCGGCGACACCGCCAAGTACCTCATGCTGGTCGCGGGCTTGTTTTTCGCCACGTTTCTCATCGTCCAGCAGGCGTCCGTCTTCTGCGGGCTGATGCGCTGGACGACGGCCACTTTGAAAAACGTCGCCGCGCCGATCTTCGTCGTCGAGGAGCGCGTCGAGCAGGTCAATGAGACCAACCCGATGCGCGATACCGACGTCGCGCGCGTCCGTTCGGTGTCCGCCGTGCGCTGGGCGATGCCGCTTTACTCAGGGATTCAGCGCGTGCGGTTAGACAACGGCAGTTTTAAAACGATCCAGCTTCTCGGCATCGACGCCGCCTCCCTCGCAGGTGCGCCGAGCAAGATGGTGGCGGGAAATCTCGAAGACCTGCGGCTGCCTAACACCGTCGTCATCGACGAACTCGCAACCGTGCGGTTGTCCTCAAATCCCAAAGATCCCGCGAAAAAAATCAAGGTCGGCGACCGCTTTGAGATCAACGATGTCGAGGCCCGCGTGGTCGGGATTTGCACGGCGATGCGCTCATTCACCGGTGGCCCATACGTCTGGACGACTTACGAGCGCGCCCTGCAATACACCCCGCAGTCGCGGAAGATGCTGACCGCCGTGATCGCCGCCCCCATCGAGAGCATGAGCAGCGACGCCGCAGCGGCGGCGATCGAAAAAGCCACCGGCCTGCGCGCCTATGTGAACCGCGATTTCGGCGCTAACAACAAGGACTTCAACACCGCAACCGTCTGGTGGTATGTAAAAAATACCGGCATCCCGATTTCCTTCGGCACCACTGTGGTCATCGGTTTCATCGTCGGCGTGGCCATCGCCTGCCAGACCTTCTACGCCTTTGTGCTGGATAATTTGAAACACCTCGGCGCACTCAAAGCGATGGGCATGTCGAATTTCCGCCTGAGCGTGATGTTGCTTTTCCAAGCTCTAACGGTAGGGCTGATCGGCTTCGGCCTCGGGCTGTTAGCGACCTCCGCCTTTGCCGTGGGCGCGTTGAAAAACGGCCAACCGCCCTTCTACATGCCGTGGCAAATTCCCGTCTTCGCCTTCTGCGTCATCCAAGTCATCTGTATGCTCGCCGCGCTGATGGGCATCGTCCGCCTCAGTCTTTACGAACCCGCCATGGTCTTCCGTGCCTGACTCTCTAACATCATCATGGGTCGTCGATGTCCGCGCCGTCGAAAAAAACTTCGGCGAAGGGTCGAACCGCATTCATGTGCTGAAACAAGTGGATTTCCAAGCCCGCACCGGCGAGATCACCATGCTCGTCGGCCCGTCCGGCTGTGGGAAAACGACCTTGCTCAGCGCCATCGCTGGCACGCTCAAAGTCGAGAGTGGCCAGATCAATGTCTTCGGAAACTCGCTGGAAAAAATGTCGGGCGGCGCACTCACCCGTTTCCGGGCGAAAAACATCGGCTTCATTTTCCAACAGTTTAACCTCATCCCCACCCTAACGGTCGCGGAAAACGTCGGCGTGCCGCTGCTCATCCAAGGACTATCAAGTAGCAAGGCACTCAAGCGCGCGCGCGAAATCCTCGACCGCGTCGGCCTCGGCGAGCGATGGAAAGAGCGCCCTAACAAACTCTCCGGCGGCCAGCAACAACGTGTCGCCATCGCCCGCGCACTCGTCCACGAACCACCGCTCGTCATCTGCGACGAACCGACGGCCGCGCTCGACGCGCAGAATGGCGAGATCGTGCTAGACCTCTTCCGCCAAGTCGCCCGCTCGCCTGACCGCGCCGTCATCATCGTCACCCACGACAACCGGATTTTTTCCTACGCCGACCGCATCGCCCGCATGGACGACGGCGAAATCGTAGAGGTGAAGGAACAGGATCACACCCTTCCCGCCCATTTCGAGCACGAACACGCACACTGAAGAAGTTGATAGTTGATAGGAAGACCGGCTCACGGACCACCGGATTTATCCGGGCTTTCATTCATTCATCCTCTTCCCACTTTCTATCACCATCCACCATCAACTCTCTGCCATGAACTTCTTCTCAAAACTCCTCCGCTACGGCTCGCTCTTGCTCGCCATGGGCGGCGTCGTTGCCATCGTCCTTGTTTCCCGCACGCAGGCCGAGCGGCAAATGGCCCCGCCTGGGGATCCGCCGATTATGCCGCCGCAGAAACCTTATGCAGAGTCGGTCGCCGCGACTGGCATCCTTGAAGCGTTGAGCGAAAATGTCGCCATCGGTGTGCCGTTGCCCGGCTTAGTCACTGAGGTTTTGGTGAAGGTGAATGATGCGATCAAGAAGGATCAACCACTCCTAAAACTCGACGACCGCGACCTCCGCGCCGAGCAACTTTCATTACAAGCGCAGCAGGAAATCTCGCGGGCGCAGATCGGCGTCAGCGAGGCTCAGTTAGCCAAACTTGAAACTCAGCTCGCCCGCCTAACATCCGTCACCGACAGCCGCGCCGTGAGCCGCGATGATCTCGACAACCGCAAGCTGGACGTGGCCGTTTCCCAAGCCCAACTCGCCGCCTCCAAGGCCCAACTGGTGGCTGCGGAAACTTCGTTGCAACGAGTCGCCCTGCTCGCCGAGCGCTTGACCGTTAGAGCGCCGCGTGATGGCACGATCATCCAGGTCAACATCCGCGCCGGCGAGTACGCCGCCACCTCGCCCAAGACCCCGGCGATGATCCTCGGCGATACCGGTAAGCTCCAAATCCGCGCCGACATCGACGAACAAAACGCCACCCGCATTCGCGCCGGGCAACACGCTTATGGCTATTTGAAGGGCGACCCCAGCGTCACCTTCCCGCTCGAATTCATCCGGGTGGAGCCATACGTCATTCCCAAAGTTTCGCTAACAGGCTCTAGCACCGAGCGCGTCGATACCCGCGTGTTGCAGGTCATCTACTCGCTAACTCGCCCGGTGGAGCCACCGCTTTACGTCGGCCAGCAGGTTGATGTATTCATCCAAGCACCTGATCGCAAATGAACCCGCCCACACTAGCAGCGCTGCCGGATTGGATCGCCTTGAGCCGCGAACTCAAGTCCATCGCCGAGGCCGGCTTGCGTTTCTCGGAAGGCCCCTACGACCGCGAGCGCTATCTGCGCCTGCATGAGCTTTCCTCGTTGCCGATGACTGCGGCAGTTCCCGACTTCAAGTGGCCGCAGGAGTTCGGTTATGCCACGCCGAAGGTCGATGTGCGCGCGGCGGTGTTCGATGAAAACAACCGCATCCTGCTCGTCCAGGAAGCCTCGTCTGGCGAGTGGACGCTGCCCGGCGGTTGGGCGGATCTCAATGGTAGCCCGGCGGAAAACGCGGTGAAGGAAGTCCGCGAGGAATCTGGCATCGACGTGGAAGTGGTGAAACTCATCGCCTGTTGGGACAAGGACAAGCAGGGCCATCCGCGCCAACCCGAGCATGTTTACAAACTCGTTTTTCTCTGCCGCATCACCGGCGGAAAATTGGCCACCAGCCATGAAACCTCTGGCGCGGATTTCTTTTCCACAGACAAGCTTCCGCCGCTTTGCCCGCACCGCGCGGCCCGCCATTATCTCGGCCTCGCCTGGCAACACGCCGCGAATCCATCACTTCCCACTGCGTTCGACTGAGTCATGAAATCTGTCTATCTGTTACTGCCTACCACCTTCGCACTCGCTTCCTGTATGCTCGGCCCGGATTTCCAAGTCCCCGGCGCGTCAGGCGGCTCGAAATGGAAAGAAGGCCAAGCCACTTCCAACTCGCGCCTGCCCGACAACTGGTGGCGGCTTTTTAACGACCACGAGCTGAACCGCCTAGTGGACCGCGCCCTAACTGCCAACAACGACCTCGCCGCCGCCAAGGCCCGCGTGGACACCGCGCGCGCCCTCGTCGGCGTGGATCAGGCCAAGCTTTTTCCCACGCTCAATCTAGCAGGCTCGGCCGGGATTTCCCGCAGCGCGGCGGACTCCACCAGCGGCAGCCTGCCGCCCGGGATCTCCATCGACTTGGAACGGCAGCGCTACCGCAGCACTTTCGATCTCGCCTATGATCCCGATCTGTGGGGCCGCAACCAACGGCTGATCGAAGCCTCCTCCGCGCAAGCCGCCGCCAGCGAGGCGCTGCTAGACTCGCAACGCCTCGGCATCGCCACCGAAGTCGCCCGCCAATATTTCCTGCTGCGTGGCCTCGATGCGCAGGAATCCGTCCTCAATGACACCTTGATGGGCAGAAACGACGAACTCCAAATTCAAAAGTCCAAGGCCGACGCCGGCTTGATCGACGGACTCTCCACCAGCCGCGCCCGCACTGAGTTAGAACTCACTAACAACGACCTCGCCGTGGTCCAGCGCCAACGCGGCTCTGCCGAGCACGCCCTCGCCGTCCTTTGCGGTGCGCGTCCCGCCGATTTCTCAATTTCCCGCGCGGCGTCCGTGAGTGCGCTGCCGATCATCCGCGCCGGACTTCCCGCAGAGGTTCTAACTCGCCGCCCGGACGTGCGCGCCGCTGAGCAAAATCTCCGCGCCGTCAACGCCCGCATCGGCATCGCCGAAGCTGCATTCTATCCGAACTTCGCCCTCACTGCCGGTGCCGGCTTGGAGTCGCTGGACGTCAAACGTTTCCTCGATTGGGAAAACCGCGTGCTCTCGCTCGGAGCCGGCCTCGCCGCCCCACTCATCGACGGCGGGGCGAACAAAGCTAACTATCAGGCCGCCCGCAGCCGCTATGACGAAGCCCTCGCCACATACCGCCAGACGCTGTTAGTCGCGCTGCGGGAAGTGGAGGATGCCCTCGTCGATCTCAAAGGTCTCGCCCGCTCCCGCAGCGCGCTCGACGCCGCTCTCACCAGCTCGCGCGATACCAAGCAACTCTCCCAAGACCGCTTCGACAAAGGTCTAACCGGCTACCTCGACGTCGTCGATGCCGACCGCACCGTCTTGCGCACCCGCCTCGCTCTGAGCCAGCTCGAAGCGCAGCAGCGCATCACCCTGGCCGCCCTCGCCAAAGCATTAGGCGGCGGCTGGAGCGGGAGATGAGGGTTCTCAAACTATATTCTCAATCCTTGTAAGTTCGCCGGGGGAGGTCATCCGTAATGGGCTTCGTATCGAAGCACCACCGTGAAAACATCCCAATCCTTCGTTAGGGTTTTAATCGCTACAGTCGGCCGTCTGGTCGGCTTTTTATTTGGCCGCATGTCCTAGTCCAACCCGCCTTGGTTGGCGTGGTGTCGCCGCCGCACCGGCCGCGCACGTTCGCCTACAATCCGCTGAGGCAGGTGCTTGTTAGTATAACTCAGGCTCCGGCGGCGATCACGCCGGGTGCGCCTAACAAGGATCTCAAACCGTCTGGGATGCGCATCGCGTTTTCCGGCGCACCGGTCGCCCCGCTCGAAAAAATCGGCAAGGACGCGGGCGATGCCGTCACGCTCGAGCCGACAGTTCCAGGGAAATGGACGTGGCTGGACGGCTCGACTCTCAGCTTCCAACCGGATGGCCACTGGCAGCCGGGCACCCAACTAACCGCCCGTGTGAAACCCACGCCGCTGGCGAAGGATCTTCATCTCGACCGGGAAACTCACATTGCCCGCAGGGCTGGTCTCGACTCTCGCCGGTGGTGCGCTTGCAAAACCGGTCGATGCGAAGACCCGCATCCCGGATAAATACAGCGGTCTAACTATCGCCTCGGCAGAAACCCGGCTGATCCGCACCGACGAAGGCGCGCCACAGCAGTTTGTGTTTATTGACACCAACCTCGACATCGACAGTGCGCAGATCGCTAGCCGCAGCAGCATGTGGTGGCATGCTAACGGTTGGTATGACCACGACGGCACTCTAGTTTTCAACGACCACGTCGGCTCGGCCACCAAGGTCGCGCTCATCCCGGTGGAGGGCGAGGCCGCGTTGGGCAAGCAACACACGTTCCGCTTCCTCCAAGCACGGACCGACGGCGGACTCTGCCTGCGCAGCGAAGGCGGGGTGAAATCGCCGGGCGGATTTGAGCCGAACAGCCGCTTCCAGAATACGCTCAATGTGCCTGTTTTCCCGAAAGAAACTCGGCTGCTAGGCAAGGGCAACATCATCGCGCTCGACGGCCAGCGGAAGCTCATCGTGCAATCCCGCGCCATCGCTCATCTGCGCGTCACCCTCGGTCGGGTGCCGGTCTCGCAGTTCCAACACCTCGCGTCGCGCACCTATGGTTCATTCGAAGATCCGCGGTTTTCGGGGGATTTTTCTGAGACTAACATCGCCCACCGCTGGAGCCGAATCGTGACGATTTCCCATGACAATGATTGGCAGGCCACGCGCAGTCGGTCATCGATCTATCACAAACGCCGCCACTGCTCGCGCGCTGGGTGCGTGATGGCGCTGGGTGCGGGACAACCGGTGGCGGAGGTGGCCATCCAGGCACTTGCCAGTAACGGTAGCATTTTAAAAAAAGGTGAAAACCGATGCCACGGGTCACGCCCGCTTGCCTGCGTTTCCAGATCTAACTGGCGAGCGGCAACCCGTCGCGGTGATGGCCACCAAGGATGGAGACACCTCGTTCCTGCCCTCCAACGAACGCCAACTCCCGGCGATGGACCACTCGCGCTTCGACACCGAAGGCGTGCTCGCCTCACGGGTCAAAGCGATCGAAGCATTCGTCTTCACCGAGCGCGGCTTCTATCGGCCGGGTGACACGGTCCACGCTGGCTTCATCACCCGTCGCCGCGATTGGCAGCCGGTGTTAGAGGGACTGCCATTGTCCATTTCCCTCACCGACTCGCAAGTCCGCGAGGTGGGTAAACAAACCACTCGTCTGCCCTACGATGGGTTTTTCACTTGTGATTTCCCGCTGTCAGAAGCCGCTTCGTTAGGCGTGCATGAAATCACGGTGAGCGTGCTCGACGCCAGCGGCCACCAGCTTTTCCGGCTGGGCCGCGCTGCAGTTAGAGTGGAGGAATTCACGCCGGACCGGATGAAGGTCGCCACCCGTATCGACCCCGCACCACCGGCGGGTTGGCTCGATTCCAAGGCGACTGACGCCACGGTTTCGGTGCAATCTCTGTTTGGCGAAGCGGCTCCGGAGCGACGAGTGACCATGCAGTTAGAACTCTCGCCTGCGGACTTCGGCTTCCCCGAGGGGCCCGGTTATGCGTTCTATGATCGCAATGCCGCCGAATCGACATCGCGCGCCGGACGCACGATCCACCTCGGCGATTTGAAGACTGATGAAAAAGGCATCGCCACTTTCAAGCTGCCACTCGACACCTTAAAGGACGCGTCATTCCGGCTCGCGCTGCTCACGGAAGCTATTATTCGAGCGCGACGGCGGCCGCAGCGTGCGCCATGCGCTGACGTGCCTCGTCTCGCCGTATGCCTCGGTGATCGGTTGGAAAGCGGATGGCGACCTTGAAAGCATCGCAAAAAACAGCGGTCGTGCTCTAACGCTCGTCGCCGTGGGGCGCGATGTGAAACCGCTGGCGCTCGACAACCTGCGCCGCCGCATCATCGAGATTCGCCAAGTGTCCGTGCTCACCAAGCTCGCTAACGGCAACTATGCCTATGTTTCCACGGCGAAGGAGCGACCCATGTTAGAGGAGTCACTGGCACTGCCGGCGGGCGTTTTGCAAGTCACTCTGCCCACCAACAAAGCTGGGCGATTCCGGATGGAGATCATCGACTCTGACAGCGTGGTGCATTGCGCGGTGCCTTTCCAAATCGTCGGCAAGGGCGATGAAAGCGCGACCCTCGATCGAGAGGCTGAGTTAAACCTACAACTCTCGAAAAGCGAGGTGATGCCCGGCGAGGAAATCGAAGTATATCTAACTGCCCCGTATTCCGGCGCGGGATTAGTGACCCTCGAGCGCGATAAAGGCATCACTTCGCAGTGGTTCACAACGGCAACCAAAGGCACCAGCGTGCGCTTGAAAATCCCCACCGCTGCGGAGGGCACTTACTATATCAATGCCGCCTTTGTGCGCGGCACTTCGGCTCCCGAAGTTTTCCACAGCCCACTGAGCTATGCCGCAGCGCCGGTGCATCTCATCGCTGCTAGAAAGAAACTGGCGTTCCAGCTCGGCACGCCACGCGAGGTGCGGCCGGGCACGGCAACCAAGTAAGGCGAAGGACCAACTCGGCAGTGCGGAACTCCGCTTCGATGCCAGTGGCGGCGGCGAGACGATTCGGCGCGCGACCTCGCTCAGCGTGCGGCCCGCGAGCCACCATCTAGCGAGCGTGGTCACCGGCTGGTTCCGCACCGGCTCGACCGAGGATAATGTGAAGCGCACGCTCTATCCGCAATTCCGCCACACCGAAGCCACGGCGAGCATCGTCCCGCTCGGCCTGGCGCGGGGATTAGAGGCCTACGTCCGCGAGTATCCGTATGGTTGCTCGGAGCAAATCACCAGCCGCGCGATGGTAAAACTCGTCGCTTCGACCGAGGCCGACTTCGGCTTGTTACCGAAAGATGCGGCGGACGCGTTGCGCTCGGCGATCTACCGGGGCCATGGTGCCGACAAACCACCAGCGGCTGGTTCATCGCCGGTGTCTCGCCGATCGCCATGTGCCAGCTCCACCGGGAAATTCTGGTCGATGGCACCACCGGCAAACGCGTCGCTCGCGACGATGGGCGGGCCGGTCTGCGCCGCGAAATCCACGAGTTCTGGCCGCCTGATTTGCTAGAACTTTTCCGCAAAGCCGGCCTGCCCCGTCAGTCGCCACCCGATCCTGAGAACGGCACGGCCACCTTGTCCGGCCTCGATCCCGGCGAGCCGCCCCGCATCCTCTCGCCGCTTTCCAGGCGAGTCTATCAGGTCGAAAACTCGGAGATCCCGCTCAAAGCCCGCGCCGCTCCCGGCGTCCAAAAATTCTATTGGTTCTGCAGGGAAGCGTTTCTCGGCACCGCTGCTCCCGGAGAGATTTTACTATGAAAGCCCGGATGAATCCGGCGCTCCTTATGGCGCTCCTTGCCTTAGGTCACGGTAGCTTCCAAGCGGCGCGATATTTTGCGTATTCAGCATTGGGGAGGAGGACATAGAGCGGGTGTTTGGCCGGGTCAATCTGAGAGATGAGCCATTGGAGTTTCGGCTTCTCCATGGTGGTGCAGCCAGCGGTGGCGGCGGCTCCGTCGCGCCGCCAGATGTGGAAGAAGATCGACGAGCCGGCGTTAGGAATCGCGCTCGGCGGCGGGTTGTGGGCGATGAAGAGTTTGAGCGAATGGGCGGCATCGTTCTGCTTCATCTGCTGCTTTTTTTCCCAGGCCGTGGCGGGATCGTGATCAAGGATAACGTTTCTGTTATATTGAGGTGAAGCGGGATCTTCCACCCATAAGTCGCGGGCGGTGACTTGATGATAGGGAAGCGCAGAATTCTTGCGGATCGATGCATCATAACCCCAAGCCCCGCCGATGGCGAAAACTCCGGCGGGCGAGCGATTGTCACCCTCTTTCTTAGTGACGGCTCCCACTGGGACCGGGTGAAGTCCCCTGCCCCAGACGAGGCCGGTTTTGCCAAGGCGGGCTTGCCATGCATCGCTAACAGGCTTCCAAGTGCTACCGCTTTTCTGGTAGAGGCGGAGGGTGACTGTGGAATTATCCCAGCCATCGGAGGTGCCGACGAGGCATTGGCTCGAGTTTGCAGGCAACTCGAAGGCGGTCGCTGGCAGAATCGCGAAGAAGGCGAGGATGAAGAGTTTGAGAGTCATAGTGGCGGGAAGTCAGTAAGCCCGCATTGCCCGTTAGACAACTCCCAACGACTTTAAACTGCGGAGCCAAGAGGCCAGCAATGGCTCTTCTTCTTTACCCACCCAGCCGTGCTGCATCAGGCATTGGTAACATTGTGCGAGGAGTTGGCAAATGTCGGT
>JAYTEI010000311.1:0-13809 GCA_043735445.1 Akkermansiaceae bacterium
GCCGCGCTGGAGTGCCTGCGTTTTCTATCCGCTCTCGCCGTCGTCATCCTGCTTTGGCAGCCCGAGTGGCTGACCACCATCCATCCAGACACCAAGCCGCAGATCGCGATCTTGTGGGATGATTCCAAGTCGATGACCACCGTCGATGCCACGCTGCCGCCGGTTCTATCAGACAAGTCGGAAGTCGTTTCCCGCGCTGAGTGGGTCAAGAAAGCCCTCGCCTCCGACCTGTGGAAACCGCTCGAAGCCAACGGCGCGAACGAGGTCACTTCCACTTCTTTCTCCTCTCCATCAACCATCAACTCTCAACCATCAACTTCTTCCGGCACCGACCTCGACACGCCGCTCACCGATCTCCTCGCCAAGCAAACCAACCTCCGCGCCGTCGTCATGCTCAGCGATGGCGATTACAACCTCGGCCAGCCGCCCGTCGCCGCCGCGCAGAAAATGCGCCTCCGCGGCATCCCGTTGTTCCCGATCCCCGTCGGCAGCAAGGTCCGCTTGCCCGATCTCGATCTTCTATCCGTCACCGCGCCGACCTATGGCATCGTCGGGGAAAACGTGCAGATCCCTTTCACGATCCGCTCCTCGCTTGACCGCCAAGTCCGCACCGTCGTCCGCCTGCGCGATGAAAATGGCCGCGAGCGGACCAAAGACATCGTCATCCCGCCCAATGCCGAGACCTACGATTCCATTCTCTGGCACTTGGAAAAGGAAGGCTCGTCCACCCTCGAACTCACCGTCCCGGTGGCCGATGGCGAACTCGTGGCGACCAATAACTCCCGCAAGTTCACCATCGCGGGTCGGCCCGAGAAAATCCGCGTCCTGCTGATAGAAACGCTGCCACGGTGGGAATACCGCTTCTTGAGAAACGCCCTTGAGCGCGATCCCGGTGTCGAGCTTTCCTGCCTGCTATTTCACCCCGCGCTCGGCCCCGGCGAGGGCAAGGACTACATCAAGGAGTTCCCCTCGAAAATCGAAGACCTCGCGAAATATGACGTCATCTTCATCGGCGATGTGGGCACCGGCCAAATCACCAAGGAACAATGCGCCCTGCTCCGCGGCCTGGTGGAAAACCAAGCGTCCGGCCTGATCTTCATGCCCGGCTCGCAGGGCAACGAGTTCTCCCTGCTCGACACCGAGCTGTCCGACCTCATGCCGGTCATCCTCGACGAGGCTAACAAAAAGGGCATGGCCGAGTCCATCCCCTCGCCGCTCACCCTCACCACCGAGGGCCGCGCGTCGCTGCTGACGATGTTAGGAAACAACGAGGAGGAAAACCCGGAGATCTGGCGGCGGCTGCCCGGGTTCTACTGGCACGCCCCGGTCATCAAGGCCAAGGGCGGCGCGGAAGTCCTCGCCGTCCATGCCAACCGCCGCGGGAAATTCGGTCCCATCCCGTTGTTAGTCACCAAGCCCGCCGGCAGCGGCAAAGTGCTTTTCATGGGCATCGACTCCGCCTGGCGCTGGCGGCGCGGCGTCGAGGATCTCTATCACTACCGGTTCTGGGGCCAAGTCGCGCGCTGGATGTCCTATCAGCGGAATATGGCCGCCGGCCAACGCGTTCGCCTGTTTTTTAACCCCGAGCGCCCCGAACCCGGCTCCACCGTCACCCTCAATGCGAATGCCTTCGATCCTAACGGCGCACCGCTCAAGGAAGGCAACGTCGCCGTGGACATCACCGCGCCTGATGGCCGCAGCCAGCGCATCGAGCTCCAGAAGAACGACACCGCGTGGGGAGCCTTCAGCGGCCGCTTCAAGGTCGATCTCCCCGGAGCCTGGAAACTCCGCGCCACCGCATCCGGGGCGGAAGACAAGCCGCTCGAAACGACCCTGTTAGCCCAAGGCGTGGAGATTGAAAAAGTCGGCCAGCCCGCCCGCCCGGAAGTGCTCGAGGAAATGGCCAAGGTCTCCCGCGGCCGCATCATCCAACCCGCGCAGCTCGCCGATCTCATCAAGGAAATCACCGCCCTGCCCGCGCCGCGGCCGTTGGAGAACCGCATTCCGCTGTGGTCCCACTGGGCCACCGTCGCCGCGCTCGTCACCTTGTTAGGAATCTTCTGGGTCGGCCGCAAGCTCAACGGCGCGTTCTGACACTGTCACCCGTTTGTGTGATAGGCGGCGACCCGGATTCCGGGTTCACTGTGCGGCTGATGACCGCTGAAGACCCATTGATGCCGGGCCCTTGGCGGGATTGAGCCCGACGATGTATCGCATCCTGGATCCACCAGCTAATGAAGGTCTTTTGACACTGGAACCACGGGTGCCGACTAACGGGAATGCAGCAAGCGACGGTTCAAGGTCCGCCACTTTGGGTTAAACAAAACCGCATCGCAGCAGACAGCATGTCCATTCTCAAAAAAAACTACCTTTCGATCAATGGCATCCCGCGCCATCAACGCGGCTTCGCCCTTGTCGTCACTCTGTCGCTGATGATTTTGTTAACGGTCATCGCAGTCGGCTTATTGACACTTTCCAGTATTAGTCTGCGATCTTCATCGCAGGGCAACGCGATGCAGTCGGCGCGGGCAAACGCCAGGGTCGCCCTGATGCTCGCCATCGGTGAACTCCAGAAACAGCTCGGCCCGGATACCCGCGTCAGTGCGCGTGCCGACATTCTAAGTGCGGGAAACGCCCCGCTTCTCGGCGCGTGGAAGAGCTGGGAAGGCTCGGATCACGATTCGACCGGTCGTCCGCTTGCCCCGGACTACGCTGCGAAACAGCAAAACACCGCGAGCGGTGGCCGCTTTCTTGGATGGCTGGTTTCGGGTGATCCTAGTAAGCTGACCAACAGCAGCACTCTCCCGCCCACCACCCAGTCCGCCACCAGCATTCCCCTGATCGGCCCCAACACCCTGGACAGCAATCAGACCAACCTCCAAGTCCAGCTCGAACCCGTCTTTCTCAGCACCAAGAAAGGAGCCTACGCCTGGTGGATCGGCGGAGAAAATCAGAAAGCCCGTCTCCCGCAACCGGAAGATCCAAGCCAAGCAAAAACCAAGGCGCAATGGGCAAATGCATCGAAAAGCCATTCCATCGCCGATCCATTATCCTTTGGCATGGAGTCTTTGTTAGACACCCCAGAGCCAGCCAGTCGGGCGATCAGCCTCAAGCAATCCGACTTCATCTCGCAAACTGGCTCGGGCACCAGCATTGCCTCGCGCAAGCACTTCTTCGATCTTAGCACGGTCTCCACCGGTCTCCTTACAAACACCGCTACCGGCGGCTGGCGCAAGGATCTCTCACTCTTCACGGAGAATTACAATGTGACTGGTTCCAAGGCCATCCCTACTTCAGGGCTGCAACTGTTCCGTATCACTCCGGAAAAAGATAGCTCACAGGGACGAGCCATTGTGTCCCAGCCTGCCACCGCCCTCACGGCGGGATCGATGCTCTATCCGTGGTCGGGTTATCGAACGGGTGGCATCATGCCATATGAAAAATCTGGAGCAGTCGCTAGCTGGGCAAATCTTGCAGACTATGCACTCATGTATCGGAAATTTAACAATTCGAATTCGTTTGGTATCACTACCTCCCCCTTCTCTGCGTTGGGAGACCTATCCAAGTATCTCCATACCGTGAAACCGATGCCCATCGTGGCTCGGTTACAGTGGGTGTATTCCTATGCCATGACTCAAGCCCCCAATAATCAACAGCGCGTCACCGTGAAGTTGACCCCCGCAGTGACCCTTTGGAATCCATACAATGTAATCTTAAATGTAGGGCCCCTTGTCTTTACGGTTTCCAAAGATTCCACAATGCCAGTGGCTTTGGAATATGAAGTGGAGTATAGCGATCGCGTGATCGTAAAGGGCGGTGGCTATAAAGGCGTCACGGGTAATGGCAGTAATCCGGGCGTCCAGCCGGGAGGCACCCAGCTCCAGTTTTACGTCAATTCAGTCGGAGCGATTCCTCCAGGTGAGACGAAAGTTTATAGTATTTCCGCAAGTAGCCCGAGCATCAATTCTAACACTCTGATAAGTCAGTCACTGGAAGCAGGCGAAGGATTTTCTGCGGAAAGGGGCCACTTCATCCAAATCAGTGATCCAGGTAGAATCCAGATCTACTCCCCACGTAGCAAAGGCGGCTTGGACCGGGCCACCAAGGTCAGAACAAAAGTGAAACTGAATAATACGATCCTTGGGACGTCTCTTGCTAGTAAATATGGCCTCAAGCTGGTGGTGCGTGAAGATGGGGGTGGACAGGGAACGGGGCGAATCGATGGCTCAAATGGAAACGAAATGATTTACCAAATGCTTACTCCGGCTGCTTCTGCTAGTGCGGATATCATTGCTCTTCCGGATATCGATGTGGCTGGTATCGGATTGAATGGATACCCATTCATGTCTTTAGCTTTTGGTTTAAGGTTAATCGATAATCTCAGTGAGCCGGGAGACCCCCATCAAAAGAACAAGTTAGCAAAAGGCTTCGCACAGACCAGTCCCACCGCGACCTACTCGGATATGACGATCAATCCGGCTACCAGCAATCGGGTCAATGCAGCTTTCGATTTCAACTTGATTGTCCATTCAGCGGTTGACGCAGTGGTCCCCAACGCAAATGGATCTAAAGGATATCTGTTGACCGGTCTAACTGCGGGGACCGGGCTATCCCGCTTCATCGCCGCCGATCTTCCAGTGAAACCGCTTGCATCACTTGCGGAGCTGCAAGGGTGGGACATGCGTTTTGGCAATCCAGCCCCGCCCTTTGCCTACAATGTTATCGGGAATTCGGATGCCACTCCTTTGATTCCCTCAAATGCAGTGGATCTAGGTAATACTTCTGCTACCAACCTTGAGCATGATGATTCTTATTGCGCCAATCATCTCCTCTTTGACGACTGGTTTGTTTCGTCGATCACTCAAGGACAGGCAAATCAGTTCGGTAGAGGAGGCA
Source organism: Akkermansiaceae bacterium (assembly GCA_043735445.1). GTDB lineage: Bacteria > Verrucomicrobiota > Verrucomicrobiia > Verrucomicrobiales > Akkermansiaceae > Luteolibacter. Next base: position 4,897 of record JAYTEI010000311.1, read on the forward strand.
CTCTGATAACCACCTACAAGGAGTTTGTAACAGGCAAGACACCGTTGGTGAATGCAGCCTATCAGCCGATTCGTGAAGATCTGGCAGCAGCGCAGCAGTCCGCAGACATGTTGTTTAGTGACCACATCAATACTTCGGACTCATGGCGCAAAGTCGCCTCAAGGCTTGATGTGAAGGGCATGTTCAATGTTAATTCCACGTCCGTCACTGCGTGGCGGGCTCTGCTTGGGCACGCCCGCGGCCAGCAAGTGTCCCACTACGCCGCTAACGGTAATATCACTCTCGATTCGAAGACCAACTATCCAGTCACGAGATATAGCGTGGCTGGAGATATACGAGCCGATTCTGACTCCACAGGAGTTGCCGGAGATGGGCGCACCAATACCACTCAATACACCGGTTATCGCGTTTTCACGGAGCAAATGATCACTGAACTGGCGGATAAGATCGTTGCCCAAGTCCGGAAACGTGGCCCGTTTTTGTCACTCTCTGAGTTCGTGAATCGCCAGCTATCCAACGACAACGATCTCGCCGTCGCGGGGGCCATCCAGACCGCGCTGACTCAGATGGAAAGCACCATCCATGGTGGCGTTGATGCTGCAAGAACGAATGGGGAAACCCCAGCTTCGGGCTACAAGTTTCCAGAAGCAGCGAAGGGATCAGCAGCTCACGGCATGCCAGGCTGGGCACGCCAAGCAGATCTACTTCGTCCCTTGGCTCCCATTCTTTCGGCTCGTGATGATACGTTCGTGGTGCGTAGCTACGGCGACGCGCGTGACCCAAGTGGTAAAGTGATTGCTACCGCCTACAGTGAAGCCATTGTGCGCCGGACTCGTCATTACTGTGATTCTGCAGATGCCGCAGATCTCGCAGATATCCCGCCGAGTGCGACCAATAAATGGTTTGGCCGTAAGTTTGAAATCATTTCCTTCCGCTGGTTATCCAAATCTGAAATCTAACATTCACTCTTATGCGTTATTTATTTACCCTGTTGTCGTTGATCATTTGCAGCACTTCCTTGGTGATGGGGCAGTCTCCCAAGGCGGGCCGGACTTGTCGGATTCTTTTTCTCGATGCTCCTGAAGATGCACCGAAGACCATCTACCTCAATGATGGAACTATCACTCAACTGGTGGAACTGCCTTCGTTGAATTTGTCGGATGTTTATGGATTGCACTCAGGGAACATCACATTGGCGCTGACCCCTACGCTGCCAACGGAACAACAACCCATACCGCCGGGCACACCAAGAGTGGCTCTTCCGGAAACGATGGCAGACTGCTATCTATTAGTTGCTAGCGACCCAAAAAATCCTGTGACTCCACTTAGGTGTCAAGTGGTCGATGCGAATCCCGCGGGATTTCGTTTGGGGCAAATGATGTGGCTAAACCTTACTTCTTACCAAGTCGGAGGCCAGTTGGGTTCTCGAACTTTAAACTTAAAGCCAACTTCTCACAGTATTGTGGATTCTCCAAGGGAAGCGGCAGGATCTTATCCCGTAAAAATCGGCTATGATCCGGGAAATGATAAAAAGCCCGCAGTGATTGTATCTACGGAATGGCAACATAATCCAAGTGGGCGGACCGTCATCTTCGTGATGATGCTGCCGAACAGCAAGATCCCTCGAATCAAGGGTTATTCTGATTATCGTGAGGCTCAAAAGACTCAATGACTTTCCGAACTACTCTAACATCGCCTGCCTTGATCCATTTTCACGGCTGCTTCACGTGCGCAGCTTCATTCCTCGCAGACGAAGCGCGTTAGATATCACTGAGACTGACGAAAGTGACATGGCCGCGCCCGCGATCATCGGGCTGAGCAACGTTCCCGTGAGCGGATAGAGAATCCCGGCGGCGATGGGGATGCCGGCGAGGTTATAGATAAAGGCAAAGAACAAGTTTTGGCGAATGTTCCGCATCACGGCTTTGCTAGATCGTATCGCTCGCACGATGCCTGATAGATCGCCTTTTACCAAGGTGATATGAGCACTCTCGATGGCCACATCCGTGCCAGTGCCCATCGCGATGCCGACATTTGCCTCAGCCAGCGCGGGCGCGTCGTTGATGCCATCGCCCGCCATCGCGACCCGCCGACCGCTGGCTTTCAAATCGCGGATGAGTTGGATTTTGTTAGCAGGTGAAAGACCGGCGTGGATCTCGTCGATTTTCAACACCTTGCCCACCGCGCGGGCGGTGGTTTCGTTGTCGCCGGTGGCCATGACTAAGCGAATGCCAAGCGCGTGCAACGCGGCGATCGCAGCCGGGGCGCTGTCTTTGATCGGGTCTGAAATAGCAAAAGTGGCAACTGCTGATTCACCGCGTGCCACCCACACGACGGTCTGCGCGTTGCTTTGGGTTTCCGCGGCGGCCTTCGCTAACAACTCGGGAATCGTCGCCCCTTTGGCTTCGATGAATGTTTGTTTTCCCACATGCCAAAGCTGTCCGTCCACCGTGCCGGAAATGCCGCCGCCGGTGGTGGATTGGAACTCCGTGACACCTGGAATACTTAGTTCGGCCTCGCGGGCATGGTCGATGATGGCGCGGGCAAGTGGGTGCTCACTCTGGTTTTCCAGCGCGGCGGCAGCGGCTAACACGTCGTTTTCCGAAAACTCAGGAAAGACGGTGAAACGGGTGACCTTGGGTTTGCCGGCGGTGAGAGTGCCGGTTTTATCCATGACGAGCGTGTCGATCTTCTCGGTGGTTTCGATGGCCTCAGCATCTCTAACGAGGATGCCCTCCTGCGCGGCGCGCCCAATGCCGACCATGATGGAAACCGGCGTCGCCAAGCCAAGCGCGCACGGACAAGCGATGATGAGCACGGCCACCGCATTGATCAGTCCGAGCGCCATCGCGGGTTCTGGCCCCCACACCGACCAGACGATGAAAGTGATCACGGCAACTAACAACACCGCAGGCACGAAGTAGCCAGCGACCGTGTCTGCGGTCTTTTGGATCGGTGCCCGGCTGCGCTGCGCCTGCGACACCATCTGGACGATTTGCGCCAGTAGGGTATCGGCCCCGACCTTGCCGACGGTCATTACGAACGAGCCGGTCTGGTTGATGGTGGCGCCGACCACGGCGTCGCCGCTTTGCTTTCTAACGGCGAGTGGTTCGCCGGTGATCATCGACTCGTCAATGCTGCTGGAGCCTTCGACGATCGTGCCGTCGAGCGGGATTTTTTCACCCGGCTTGACGCGGAGGCGGTCGCCGACTTCTAACTTATCCACCGCCACTTGCTCATCGCTGCCGTCGTCGTTCAGGCGGTTGGCGGATTTCGCCGAGAGATCCAGCAGCGCGCGGATCGCCTGACCGGTCCGGCTGCGGGCTTTGGCTTCGAGCAATTGCCCTAGCAGCACGAGCACCGTGATGACGGCGGCGGCTTCGAAGTAGAGTTCCACATTTCCATGATGGCGGAACGCTGGAGGAAATAGCGCGGGAGCTAACACCGCCACCGCGCTGTAACTGTAAGCCGCGCCGATGCCGATCGCGATCAAGGTGAACATGTTGAGGTTCCAGCCCTTGAACGAGCGCCAGCCTTTCACAAAAAAGATTCCGCCCGCCCAGAACGCCACCGGGGTGGTTAGAATAAACTCGATCCATTTCGAAATCCCCTTGGGCAAAAATCCATCCAGAGAAACTCCGGGGATCATCGGCAACATCGCGAGTAGCAGCACCGGCACCGTGAGCGTTAGACCGATCCAAAATTTCCGCGTGAGATTGCGGATTTCGTGTTGGGCGTGATCGTCGGCGGTGTTAGACACCGCCTTGGGTTCCAGCGGCATCCCGCATTTCGGGCAATCTCCCGGGTGATCCTGCTCGATCTCGGGATGCATCGGGCAGGTGTAAACGGTGGCGTTGTTAGGCAGCGGCGTCACTTGTTCGAGCGCCATGCCGCACTTCGGACAATCGCCGGGCTTGTCGGCAATCACCTCGGGATGCATCGGGCAGGTGAATTGCCCGGGTTTAGCGGCGGATGGCTTCGCTGGCTCGTGGTCACCGCAACATGCAGGTTTGGCAGGCTCCGGAGCAGCGGGAGTTTGGCAACATTTCATGGTGGTTTTCAATTTGAGTTCACGCCAAGCGGCGTTTGTAGAGCGCGATGATTTCCTCTAACCGCGGCTCAAGGCGGGCGGGATCCGTCGCGGCGTCCGACACGCAATGGCGGACGTGATCCTCTAACAGCTTTGCTTCCAAACTCCGCAAGGCCGAGTGGATCGCGGAAATGGTGTGGAGGATTTCCGGGCATTCCCGGTTCTCCTCGATCATCCGCCCCACTCCCAGAACCTGCCCGGAAATCTTGTTGATGCGGCCGAGGAGGGGTTGGGTTTGGTGACAATCGCGCCGCATAAAAATACCCATAGGGGGTATGGGTAGCTAGCGCAAGTGGAGAGTTAAAATTTCAAGGTCGCCCGCTCAAAGCGGCTTGCTGTAGGTGTTGCAACGGTTGTGCCAGCCTTCCTCCCAACGCTTCTCGCCACGGGCCGGCGGTGAGTTGGCGATCCGCCGCGAGAGCATCCGCTTGGCGGACGCGGCGAATTCCGCAGCAGCAGGCGCACCGGCGGGCACGTCTTTCATCGCGCCTAACACCTGCATCAGCCCCCAGCCTTGGCCGTTGTATTTTTCCGATGCCTGGGTGCCGTCGCCTTTGAAATTTACATAGTCGATCAAGGCATACGTCCCTTGCGAGGAGGCCGCCACTTTCTGATAGTTCGCCTCGATCTGCGGCTTTTCGCTGGCGGGTGCTGCTGCTAGAATTTTCGGCAATGCCGCACGCGAGCGGGCGATGATGAAGTCCGTTTGCAGCGTCACATTTCCTGCTAGCCAGGTCCGCAGTGCCGTCAGCCGCGGTCCCTTGAACTCCGTTTGAAACTCCGGCTTGCTTCGCCACGGGCTGTGAGCCTCGTGCGCCACCGGCGGTAAATTTACACCGCGCTGGCGGGCGAAGGCGGCAAACTGCGGCCAGCTTTCCTCGAAGCGACCTTTAAAACCCGCCGGATACCAGATGAAATGGCCGATGCCTAGCGAGGGAAATTCCTCGCCCGCATTCCATGTGGTTAGCCCGGAGATGCTGCCCGCGCATTCGTTCTGCCAGATTTTCCGGCCGATCGCCGATTTCTGCGAGGCAGTTAGATTCCCCGCCACCGGCGCGGCGACAGTGGACGCACACCCAGTTAGAAGGACGATCACGGAACAAACGAGACAGGCGGCTTGCATGGCCGCAAACTATCCTTAGGTTTCCCGCAGCCGCAAGCCCGCTTCCCCATGAACCGCATCCCCTGGGATAAAATCCTCAGCTTCACCCCGCTCGATGTCGGGAAAATTTTCCTCAGCGCCCTGATCATCGTGGTGGTCAACAAGGTCCAGCTCTTCAACGACCGGCTCTCCGCGCTGCTCATCGCGCTGCCGCTCACCTCGCTGGTCGCGATGGTCTGGATGCACCATGCGCAGCAGTCGCCCGAGCGACTCGCGAACCACGCCGAGGGCACCTTTTGGTTCGTCCTCCCCACCCTGCCGATGTTTCTCATCATCCCTTGGATGTTGCGCAACGGCTGGGGTTTCTGGACCACGCTGGCCGCAAACTGCGTGATCACCGTGATTTTGTTCTGGCTGACGGTCGTGGTCCTCCGCCGATTCGGCATCGACTTGATGCCGAAATGAACCCCAGAAATTTTCCCCAACAAACAACCAGATAAGGCTTGTCAGATTCTCGATTCTCTGGTTTGACCACCGGCCCGGCGTCAAAGCCGGAAATTCTGCACCATCCCATTGTTTTGAGCGAAAAAAAACTGACCGCGCTTCCCGAAAACGTCATCCCGTTTGAGCAAGCAAGGCCGATTTCGCGATTTCCCGGTTCTCCTATGAAAAGCGATCTTCTCGATAAGGCCTCTGAAATTGTCACCGACCCGTTAGTATTGGTCAATCTGGTCTCCCAGCGCGTCCGGCAATTGAACAGCGGTCGGTCCCCCTTGATTGCCACCCGCCCGAGCATGGGCGTGGCGGACATCGCCCTCACGGAAATCATCGAGGGCAAAATTAAATTGGTGCACAAGGAAGCTCCCTAACCGGGATTTCTAACCACCCAACCGTCCCATGAGCGCGGAAATCGCCACCAACCGGAAGGCCGGGCGGGATTTCAACATCACGGAGAAATTCGAGGCGGGGATCGAGCTCAAGGGCACCGAGGTCAAGTCGATCCGGGCCGGGAAAGTCAACATCTCGGACGCGTTTGCCCGCGTCGAAAACAACCAGCTCTTCCTCTACGGCTGCAATATCCAGCCGTGGCAAACCGCCGGCGAGTGGTACAACCACGCCGAGAAACGGCCGCGCCGACTGCTGCTCCACAAGCGGGAAATCCTCAAGCTTGCCAACGCCACCGCCGTCAAAGGCTGCTCGCTGCCACTGCTGCGGATGTATTGGCAAAACCGCCGCGTCAAGGTCGAGATCGGCGTCGGCAAGGGCAAAACCCACTCCGACCAGCGCCAAGATTTGAAGGAACGCGTCGAACTGCGCGAGGCCCAGCGCGAGATGTCGCGCTTTAACCAGCGTTGATTATTCCGTCGGCTTCGGCTTCACCCGCGACGGCGGATCGGTCGGCGGGCGGACAAATACCGAACCCGCGCCCGGATCAGCCCGCGGTGCCACCGGAGTGGTCGCCCGGAATTCCTCATCCTTGGGCAAACCGACCATCCCAGGCGGCATCCGGATTTCATCGCCCGGCAAGGCTGGAACAGGCGACTCCTCGACGCTGGCTTCCGGTGCTTTCACCACTTTCTGAGTGACCGGCGGCGGCGCAACCACCGCCGCTTTCGGGATCGCACACGACACCAGCGGCATCGACACGCCAAGCAGCGCACAGGTTGTGATTTTCCAATTGGCCATGATGAACTCCCGCAATCTCGGCACCGCAGCGCCACGCCGCAAGAAACCCGTTTGCCGCCCCCAGCGCAAGGCCGAAGCGTGGTGTGAATGGAAAGCGGCGGAAGCCTCAAGGAGCGGTGATCTCCGAAATCGCCGTGCCCATGGAAAGCCGATGAAGATCGGCTTGGCTCATTTCATCGTCACATCATGGGCTGCGGCGGAGCGGAGTCCGCCGCTCCTTGGTGCCATTCAATTTGCCCCCTTCCACTCACGGCTTAGCCGGATACTTATCGCGCAACCTTTGCCAATAGTCGGCCCAGTATTCGTCATAATAATCCTGAGCCGCCGTTTCGATGAAATCAGCCTTCACCACCGTCGGCGATATTGCGGGATCGTAACCTTGGAGGTGATCCTTACCAGCCCGCAGCCGGGGTGAGATGAACCTCCACTCACTATCTCCCAGAACCTCTTCACATAACTTCGCCAGCCCCGAATCGTAATCGTTAAGTTGTTGCCGCGTGTGGATATGATTGTGGTCGTGGTCCATCGTCCGGTTTGTATCAAACCATGACTGCACACCCTCTGCGAAGTACTCAGCTTGGTTCTTGGCTGCATAACATTCCTTATCTCCGCCGAACACGATGAGCACCTTGTCCTTGCCGGAAATTTTCACCTCCGCATTTGCCGGTTTTTCATTCACCAAGATATCACCTCCGCCGAGGCCGTGTTTGATCAGTTCAGGAGATTATATAGGAAACGCTTTCACTAACGAATCGATAAGACTAACGGGTTCGTCACCGGTGACCCGCCGGAACCGCTGGGCGGCACGCCCGTCGTTCCAGAGTCCCTTTTGCTTCGCTTGGTTGAATGCTTCAGTTAGCATTTTCCGCTGGCTTTCGTGGAAGCCCGCGCCGTCGATGAGCGCGACCGAACTCATGGATGAGAACGCTTCAAGCTGCATCCCGCCCTCGTATTCCATCACCTCCTTCTCGTCTCTTTCGAGCCTCTGCGCACTCCCCACCTTTTCAGCCCTCAATTCCCCCAGATCGCCTTCGAGTTCGTGGGCAGCGTGGCCGGACAGTTTTCCGACTCCAGCTCCAGCACCACGATTTCATTCTCGGCATCGCGCTTCATCCAGCAGCCGGGCAGGAAGATCATCTGCGAGGGTCGGGATTTCCTGATAGTTGGCGGTCGGCGGCGCTGGCATCGGCAGGCCCACTTGTTCGAAGGGACCGAGTTCCTTCCCCACAAAGGTGGCGGCAAATTTCAAAAATGAGGAATTTCGCAGATGTTTATAGCACTGAAATATTAAAAAATCATTGCCGTCTTACACGATCACGTATAGCCCCGGACATGTCCCTATCCCTAACTTTGACCCCAGTCACACCCCGTCGGGTGAAAAATGCCGTCAGCCACGGCATCTTTTCCACCCAAGGCATCGCCCGCCTGTTGCGCCTCTCGCTGATCAGCGGGCCGTGGCTTCTGCTGACGTCGCGCCTGAGCACGAAGAACGCTTCCTTGATGATGCTGCTTTGCGCTCCCGCGCTGCTGCTCTGCGGGTTGCTGACTCTTCCGGCGCTGATTTTCCAGTCGCCGCAGCAGCAGGCTTACTACTATTTTGGGCAAATTCTCAATCAGGAGTCCGTCAGTTGGTCCATCCTTGCGCTGACGGGATTTTGCACGCTGACCGCCCTCGCAATTCCAGCGATGGTTCCTAGGCGGGTCACGGCGATTCGCTACTGATGCTTGAGGAAATCGGCGGGTTTCCGCGATTTCGGCGTTAGCCGGTCGGTTGGGCGTGCGTATGGACGGGCAGATTTTTCCGAATGCTGCGTCACGCCGTCATCATCATCATCGCCCTGTCTTGCTCGGGATTTGCCGAGGAGCAGACGACCTATGACGACCAGGTGTTCGCATTATTCCAACAGTCGTGCCTGAACTGCCACAACCCGGACAAGACCAAGGGCGGGCTTGATCTCTCGTCGTTCGCCGGCGCGCTTAAAGGCAGTTCCGGGGGAAAAATCGTCGAGTCTGGCGATCTCGGCTCGCCGCTGAT
>JAYTEI010000312.1:0-1178 GCA_043735445.1 Akkermansiaceae bacterium
AAAACCGAGGACTTCCGCAACGACGCCGTGGACGCCGCGGAACTCGCCGCCGAGGAAGCGGGTGTCGCCATCTATCAAGTCGAGCCGCTCGCCGACGGCAGCGGTGAGCTCGGCGAAGTGAGCGTGCGTTTCCGCGATACCGCCAGCCAAGAAATGGTCGAGCGCGCGTGGACGATTCCCTACACCGCCCAAGCCACCGCCTTCGACCGCGCCACGCCGTCCATGCAGCTCGCCGGTCTCTCGCTGTTAGCAGCGGAGAAACTTAAAGGCGGCCCACTCGCCGATGCCATCGACTTCAAACAACTCACCGGCTCCAGCGCCTTCGTGAAACAATTCTACGGCAGCAGCATCCACGTCGCCGACATGCTGCGTGTGATCGACGCTTTGAAATGAGGCTCCATCCCAAACACCCCCATGAAAACAATCTGTGGTTTCTTCCTCACCGGCCTCGCGGCAATGTTATGCTGCGGTTTCGCCCCTCCCTCGTTGCGGCCCGTCGAATCGAAGCCCGTGATTATCGAAGGATTGGAGTTCTCGGTGGTGACTGAAGCGGATTGGAACCCGAATTTCTCCCGTGGCTCGGACGTCCCGCTAGTGCTGCAACTCAAGATCCGCAACACCAAGGATGCGGCCATGCTGTTTCCGACATTCGACTCGTTTAGCCCCGTTCTGACAGATTCCACGGGCAAGGAACTGCGCATGGGAGGTGGCAGGGATGGAACGATGATCACTCCCAATATCCTGATCCTCCCGGGCAAGGATTTTTCCTATCAGATCGAAGCGCGGATACGGATCAAATGGGAGAAGACCGGCAAGCGGCTGGAGATCGTGATAAAGGATGGCACCGGAACCGAATATGTCGGTGGCGTGGAGGCCGGAGTCTGCCGGATAGGTTTCCAACTCCGCCCCACTCATTTTGAATTCGCGAAGGAGGGCAAACTGGAAGCGAAGCTATGGGGCGCGAGCGGGAAAACGGAATTCGTGGAGATCACCATCCATCCGATCCAGAAACGCTAGAGCCGGCCGATCCCGGGAAGTTTAAATTATTCCGCGCGAATTCATTCATCACCCAGGCCGGATAAATCCAGCGCTCCAATTTACACACCCTTTACCCAAACGGCCCCCAAGCCGTGATAGAAAACCAACCCACATGAGAACCATCGTCTGCCTCCTCATCG
>JAYTEI010000313.1:0-13736 GCA_043735445.1 Akkermansiaceae bacterium
GTCGCTTGGATTTGTTGGAAAAGTTAGCACCAACTTTCATCATTCCCGCCGCCGTCACTTTGGAGCTGCTTGCCGGACCTGATCACGATCCCGCAAAGGTATGGATCAAAAGTGCCTTGGGATCTGTGCATGTGGTCCCTGATGCATCGGCCCATCCTCAAATCCTAGCGTGGGATCTCGGTGCGGGGGAAACTGCGGTTCTTGCGATTGCCTCCACCCGGTCAGAATGCATCTGCGTTCTTGACGATCTAGCAGCTCGAACTTGCGCCGAGGTTTTTCAATTGCCCGTGATCGGCACCTTGGGGATCTTGCTCAAAGCAAAAGCCGAGGGACTCATTCCCCGGCTCCTGCCGGAAATCGACCGCTTGATGACCGCCGGCTCTCTGCTCTCACCCGCAGTCATCCAGAAAGCTCTTTCCCTTGCAGGCGAAACTTCTTGAGTCACCGACGAGCCGCTTGACCGATTCCGCCCTCGGAATCCACACTCCGCGCCATGCGCATTCTCACCGGCCTCCAGCCTAGCGGAAAACTCCACGTCGGTAATTTCTTCGGCGCGATGGAGCCCGCAGTTCGCCTTCAGGACGAGGGCGAGGCTTTCTATTTTATCGCCGATTATCATGCGATGACCTCATCCCAAAATCCCACCGCGCTGCGCGAAAACGTGCGTGAGTTGGCGATCGACTTCCTCGCCTGCGGACTCGATCCCGAGCGGGCCGTGTTTTTCCGGCAGAGTGCCGTGCCCGAGGTGAATGAACTCGCTTGGCTGCTATCGACCGTCTGCCCGATGGCCCTGCTGGCGAAGTGCCATTCCTACAAAGACAAGATCGCCCAGGGCATCGCCGCGAACCACGCGCTGTTCGCCTATCCGGTGCTCATGGCGGCGGACATCCTGCTTTATGATTCTAATAAAGTGCCGGTCGGTAAGGACCAGAAGCAGCATCTCGAAGTCACCCGCGACCTCGCGATGAAGTTCAATGACACCTACGGCGCAGGCACGGTGGTGGTCCCGGAGCCGATCATCCGTGAGGACACCGCGCTGGTGCCGGGGCTCGATGGACAGAAAATGAGCAAGAGTTATAACAACACGCTGCCCATCTTCGGTGAGGAAAAGCCGCTGAAGAAACTCGTCATGAAAATCATCACCGACTCGACTGCGGTGGACGCGCCGAAGCCCACGCAAGGCTCGGCCATTCTCGCGCTTTACAAGCTCTTCGCCAGTCCCGCCGAGTATGCGGTGATGGTGGCGGATCACGAACAAGGCGGCGTGGGCTACGGTGATTTGAAGAAACGTCTAGCAGATAGATACTGGGATTTTTTCGCGCCGATGCGTGCCCGCCGCGAGGAAATCTTGGCCGCTCCGGGCTACGTCGATCAGGTGCTCGCTGCCGGGGCCGTGCGGGCGCGCGAGGAGGCAAGCAAGGTCATCGACCGCATCCGGCGGGCCGTCGGCTTGGTTTAAAACCGCTAGGTGGGGGGAATGAGCGCTTGCCATCATTGCGCCGGTCGGGAATGGTCCGCCCGTCGTGCCTTCCGTGCAGCGTAAGCCCTTATGGCTCTTTCCTAACTTGTTGAGCTTGGATGCTCCGCTAGTGGCGGTGGCTTGGCTGTATATTTTTGCGAAAACCTGGCGCGTCGATTATTTACCATGGGCCGCCTATATCTCGCTGGGGCTCGTCGTCTGGGTGATCTATGTAACCGACCGTCTGCTAGACGTCTCGATGCGCGGTGACTCTTCGGAAAAACTGGCGGCACGCCATGAATTCCATCGCAAGCATCAGCGAGTATTCCGCCGGGTGGCAGTCGTCGCGGGATTCGTAGCGCTGATGCTGGTGATCACGCAGTTTCCAATCACGATTTTCGGCTTCGGCATCGGCGGTGGCTTCAACGGGCATGCCATTCTCGGCGTAATCATGGTGGCGGCGTTTTTCGTTCTTTCGATTTTCTCGACCCACGATCCCGACGAAATTCCATATGCCAAAAACGTGCTGGCAGGCATGGCCTTCGCCTACGGGACCGCGATGGTGGCCTACGTCTTCACCAACTCGGAAATGTGGGAGTTCTTCCGCTTTCACTTGCGCGAACTCATCTGCTTCGCGCTGCTGTGCATCCTCAACATTGCCGCGATCGACTTATGGGAACATGCCTACCGTTCAGCCGATCCCGAAATTAAGGCAAGCGACGAACTAGCACTGGCCATTCCTCTAACATTACTAGGTGCTGCGGCGCTAGTGTTCGCAGCACAGGACCATGAACTCACGACCCGACCATTTTTCTATGCTATACTAACTGGAGCCGCATTGTTGCATATCCTCAACCGCACTCGCTCGCGGTTCTCGATGGATGCGCTGCGGGTGCTCGCGGATATCGCGCTGTTAGTGCCATTCATCGTCTTCCTCGCCGCCTCGAAACCGTGATCCTCCAGCTATCATTTCCATGACTCCACCCGCGACTCCACCCAAGCGACCTGCCATGATCATCCTCGGCGCACCCGGCTCGGGGAAGGGGACTCGAGGGGAAATCCTTGGCAGCGTGCCCCGGTTCTTCCATTGCGCGTGTGGCGATGTCTTCCGCTCGCTCGATACCCGCACCGTCATTGGTAAAAAATTCGTGGACTACTCAAGCCGCGGCGAACTCGCCCGCCGCATGCGCAAGCGGGCACTCAAGGATAACCGACTCGACGACGCCAGCGCCCGCGTCAGCGACCAACGCATCGCCACCTACGAAGCGGAAACCAAGCCGATCCTAGACTACTATCCGACCGACCGCGTGACCACTATTGACGCCACCCAGCCGCCGGTGAAAGTGCTCGCGGAGATGATTCAGCGCATCACCAGCTTGCCGGTGTATGAGGAAATGGCGAAGCAGGTTTTCTAACTTATAGATCGCAATGCGGCTCATCTTCATCGCCACCGGCGACATCGCCCTGCCCACGTTCCATCACTTGTTAGTCGCAGGGCCGCGTCCGCTCGCCCTCGTCACCCAGCCGGACAAACCCGTTGGTCGCCACCAAACTTTAACTCCACCGGCGATCAAGCTGGCAGCCCTAGCCGCCGGCATCCCTGTCTATCAGCCAGAAAAAATTGGCGACATCACCGCCGAGCTGGCCGCCCTAGAACCCGAGATTCTCGTCGTGATGGCCTACGGTCAAATCCTGCGGAAAAACATCCTCACCCTCGCCAGCCAAGCGATCATTAACCTCCACGCCTCCCTCCTGCCGCAATACCGCGGTGCCGCCTGCATCCAAGCCGCCATCGACGGCGGTGATTCCGAGACCGGCATCACCGCCATGCACATCGTCCAAGCACTCGATGCCGGGGACATGATCGTTTCCAAGTCGATCCTCATCGCCCCTGACGAAACCGGCGGCACCCTCCATGACCGCCTCGCCGAGCTTGCCCCCAGCGTCCTAGCAGAAGCTTTAATTAAACTAACCAACGGCAGCGCCCCGCGCATCCCGCAGGACGATGCCGCCTCCAGCTATATCTCCAAACTCGAACGCGATCATGGCAAACTCGACTGGTCGCATGACGCCACCGTCCTCGAACGCCGCATCCGCGCCTACGATCCGTGGCCCGGCACCTACACCGTCGCCATCGAAGGTGGTAAGGAAAAGCGCCTCAAAATTTTTCCGCCCACCACCACCGTCGTCGAGCTATCACTAACACCTGGCGAGATCTCCACCGCCGACGGCCATCTAACCGTCGGCTGCGGCAGCGGCTCGCTGCGCCTCACCTCCGTCCAGCCCGATGGTAGCCGTAAAATGTCCGCCGCCGACTACCTCCACGGCCGCCAGCCGACGGCGTTTGCCCGATAGCGTGGATGCTGCGCCGGAGGGCGGACACTCATGTCCGCCAGCCAATGTGCGGAGAAAGCCGCAGCGCAAAACTCATCTCTTGCTCCACCCATTCGCTCCTCGGCAGGAGTGGCGCGGCTCCGAAGCCACTCCGTCACAACGCCCCCGCGAATTTCTCCAGCCCTTCTAACATCCGCGCGCGCGGGCAGCCGAAGTTGAAGCGGATCCAGCCCGGCCAGCCGAAATATGCGCCGTCGGATAGAAATAGCCCGGCCTTTTGCTCGAAGTGCTGGGCCGGATTCTCGATACCCATGCCCCGCGCGTCGATCCACGCGAGATAGGTCGCTTCACCGGCAAAGACCGTTAGCCCGGGGCAGCGGGTGGTGATGAAGTCCACCAGCGTTTCGCGGTTGGACTTCAGATAGGCCATCAACTCTTTCCTCCACGGCTCTCCATCGCGATAGGCAGACTCGGCGGCGTAGTAAGAAAGCGCGTTGATTTCGCTCAGAGTATGGCCGCGCGATGCAGCGAATTTCCGACGAACCGTGTCGTCGGGAATGACGGCGAAGGCATAACCGAGGCCGGCGATATTCCATGTCTTACTCGGCGAGAGCAGCGTGATCGTGCGCTTCGCGAGAACGGCAGTTAGGTTCAGCGCGGAGAAATGGGGCGTTGCCGTTTCGTCGAAAATCAGATCGCAGTGGATTTCATCCGCCACCAGCACCAGATCATGCGTCTCGCAGAAATTGGCAAGCTGAGTGATTTCAGCAGCGGAAAATACCCGGCCTAACGGGTTCTGCGGATTGCAGAGTAGAAAAATTTTCGTCTCCGGCGTGACTGCCCTTTCCATCGCTTCCCAATCGAAACTCCAGCGCCCATCGGTTAGCACATGATCGACGGTGATGAGCGAGACATGCGCGTCGTGATGCACGCCGATGAACGGCGGATAGACCGGCGTGCAAGTCATCACCGCATCGCCCTCGCTGCAAAACGCCCGTGCTGCTAGAGACAGCGCGGGCACCAAACCACCAAGGTGGATGATGTGCTCAAGGGGCACCTCCGCGCCGCGCCGGTCGCGGAGATAGCCGAGGACCGCCTGGTTCAATCCATCATGCGGCTGCGCATAGCCGAAAACCCCGTGGTCCACCCGCTCGTGTAGCGCCTTGATGATCACCGGTGCCGAGGCGAAATCCATATCAGCCACCCAGAACGGATCGAGTTCGGGCTTGCGGTCATACTTGATGCAGCCAGTGCCGCGGCGGGTGATCGGGGTGTCAAAATCGAAACTCATCGGGCACTTCTCTCACTGCTCGGGGAGAAAGTTACAAGCCCGACCTTGTGTGAAAATTCTCGACCGGGCGAAGTTTCGCCCTAGTTTCACCCCCCCATGCAGACTCGCGACTTCGCACACACCGGCCGTCAAGTATCAGAAATCGGCCTCGGCTGCTGGCAGCTCGGCGGCTCCGACTGGGGCACCATCGACGAACCCGCCTGCCACGCCATTCTATCAGCCGCCGTGGATGCGGGCGTGAATTTCTTGGACACCGCCGATGTGTATGGCGGCGGGCGCAGCGAGTCGCTCATCGGGAAATTCCTCAAACAAACCGGCCATCAAATTTTTCTCGCCACCAAGCTCGGCCGCACCGCCGAACTCTATCCAGACCATTACAGCGAAGCCACCGTGCGCGCCGCCACGGAAGCCTCGCTCACGCGCCTCGGCGTGGAATCGTTAGATCTCACCCAGCTCCACTGCGTCCCCACCGAGATTCTCCGCCGTGGCGAGATTTTCGAGTGGCTGCGTAAACTCCGCGACGAGGGAAAAATCCGCCACTTCGGAGCCAGCGTCGAGTCGATGGATGAAGCACTGCTCTGCCTCGCACAACCCGGCCTCTCGTCATTGCAAATCATCTTCAATATCTTCCGCCAGAAGCCTGTTGAAATGTTATTTCCAGCAGCCCTCGCTAACAACGTTGCCATCATTGTGCGGCTGCCGTTAGCCAGCGGCGTGCTTGCCGGGAATTTCTCCGCCACCACCGTTTTCCCAGCGAATGATCACCGGAACTACAACCGGGATGGCCAAGCGTTTAACGTCGGCGAGACCTTCGCCGGGCTTCCTTATGAAAAAGCCGTGGAACTCGCGGATGCGCTCAAGCCGTTCGTCCCCGCAGGCGAGATGATGGCGCAAATGGCCCAGCGCTGGATCCTCGATCATCCCGCCGTCACCACCGTCATCACCGGCGCAAGTCGCCCGTCTCAAGTGGCCGCGAATGCCGGAGTCTCCGCGCTGCCGCCACTGACGGATGCGCTTCACCAGTCGCTGCGAGCTTTCTATCAAGAGCACGTTTGCGCCCATATCCGCGGGCCTTATTGAGGTCATAAGCTTTGGCAGGCGGGTGAGTCGCCATGCAGGCCAAGCGGATCATGCGTCAGAACCGCTAGAGCCTGAAAGTCACCTGCACCACCACCGAGACGGTGGCACCTGATTCTAACGACGGAGTCTGCGAAAATTTCCACGCGCGCGCGGCCTCCACCGCCGCCGCGTCTAGCAGAGGGTAGCCGCTGCTGTGATAGACGCTCGTCGCTGCGGCGGAGCCGTCCGCCCGCACCCGCACCAGCACGCCGACTTTGCCGGATTTCTTCGCAACCTTAGCCGCTGCCGGATAGCGCGGCGGCGGCGCACTGAGCAAGTTCGGCGGCGGGACGGGATTGCCGCGCTTTCCTAACGGGCCGTCACCGGTGCCTTTGCGCCCGCCTGCTTTCGCGGTTTTGGTGCCGGATGCCGCAGTGGGATTGGCAGTGTTCGCTGCTGACTGCGGCGCGGTTTCCGTGTGAGCCGGTGCCTCCACCCAGGGTTCCACGGGTGGCAGGACCACGGCTGACGAGTTTATGAAAGTGGCGACCGCCACCCGGGGCGGCGCGGGTTTAGGTGGCACCAGCGGCACAGCCGTCGGCGGACTCACGGCCGCGGCGGACAGCGTGAAATCCGCTCCCTCCGCAGTCTCGGCTTCCTTCGCCGCACCCTTTTCGCCGTAGTCGATCAGGGTGATCGTACACGCGGCGGCGACCAAACAAGCGTGGATCGCCAGCGAGCCTAACATGCCGATCCCACCGCTGCGAGTCTGGCGGACGATAGGCCGCGCCCGGTCACCTGGGACCTCCGGCACCACCAGTGCCGAAGGTCCTTTAATCACAGGTTTCCGTGGACGCGGGTTCATCGTCGCGGGATCAATGCCCGCCGAGTGAGGTCGGCTTATAACCGCCGCTTTTCGATGGGCCACCGAAGTCGAAACCGAAGATCAGCCAGCACTCGGTGTTAGGCGAGGCGTCGTTGAGTCCGGCTAGGGCCACCAGGTCGAGGTGGGTGTTAGCGGTGGGCCGCCATTGGATGGATGGGCCGAAGATGGCCTCAGATTTCGCGTTGTTGATGTGAGACCATTTTCCCTCCAAGCCGACTGAGAAACAACTGTCCACCAGGGTTTTGGAAATGCCGCCGGAGACCGCGAATTCATGAGTCCGGTCACCCCAGACTTGGGTCTCGTGAATGAGGTTCGCACCCCAGTGCCAGCCTTGGCCGAAGTCGTCGCCGAAGAGAATCTTGGACTCGAGGATATCGCTGCCCTCGTGGGCGAAAGCGTATTCGACATAAAGCGCGGGGTTCAGCGGGAGGACGCCCCAGTCGGCCAGGCCGTAGCGGAGTTCTACCGCGACTTCATCCTGTTGCCAGCCTTTGTCATCGCTGTTGTCGTGGATCGCTTTTTCATAAATATCGAGTTGCATGCGGTTAGGCAGGCCCATTTCAAATTCCATTTGAGACCGCTGAGTGACCCGCCCGCCATCGAACGTGCGCACCCGGTACCACTGCTCCACCCCCATTTCCCACGGGTCTTTCTGCACATAGATCCGTGTCAGGCTGAAACGCCGTTTCTTCACCCATTCCGGCTCGCCGAAGGCACCGCTGGGGCTGTCTTCACGCAGGCCACCGCCGCCGACCATCACCTCGCCGACGATAGGCGGAGCAGACGATTGCTGGGCGTAGGCGGATTCTACTAGGATTAACGGAGCTGCCCAAAGCAGGGCGCGGGTGGGGATCTTGATCATGACCCGTCAAAAACGCCCCGGTGGGGGGATTTCTTAGAAAAACTTTACTCGATTGCCATACTCGGCTGAGGACGGGAAAGGGCCAGCACTTCGTTAGAGTCCAGCCGCGTGCGGCTTGATTCCGCTTTGCGCCATGAGCGTGGTGATGTATATCCACAGTCATGCGTTTATCACGAGTGCGTCCGCTGTCGTTGGTCGGGATTTTCTGGTTAGTATGCGGCAGTTTGTTTTCCCAATCCGTCGTCAAGCCATGGAGCGCCCCCTCCAAAACCGAGCCGGGGCTGGAGCTGGCGGTGAGTTGGAAATGGTGGGTCGCGCCGCCGGAAACCAAGGACTGGGGGATGCCGCTGCCGGAAGCGCTGATGCCGAGGTCGCCTAGCAGTTCCGCGCTCGACCCCGCTACGCCCAGCGGAATCCGCCCGCAAACCTACGTGGTGAAAAAGGGCGACGCCATCATCAAGATCGCCAAGAAGTTCGACATGACGGTGTGGCAGTTGATGCATTCTAACGAACTCAAGGATGACCGCATCAAGATCGGCCAAGTGCTGCGCATTCCCACGCAAGGGGAGTTGCTCACGATGGTGCCCCCACCATCACCCCCGCCGCCGCCGGAGCCGAAAAAGAAAACCCGCAAGCCGGTGCTAACACCTGAGCCACCGCCCGATCCCGATCCCGGCGGCGAGATCCAGCGCGAACTCGACAACGTGTTGCTGCAGGTGTTCCTCGACCGCGAAATGTTTTCTCCAGGGATGATCGACGGCAAGTCCGGCGCGACATTTCAGAAAATTTGCGAAATCTATCAGCGCAGCCACCCCGACGCCGCCGACCCCGCCCGGCTCAAAGCGAAAGCCGAGGCCACGCTCAAAGAGCCATACACCCGCTACATTCTGCGCGCGGATGATTTTAAATTTATCAAACCACCCAAGGATCTGCCCGTGCCCGTGGTGGCCCGTGGCAAAGGCGCTCCTTCGCCCATGAAAAAAACCTCAAAGCCGGACCCCGTCGTGCCAGTGATCACCATCGACGAAATGGTCGCGGCGGATTTCCTCGCCTACACCAGCGCGTGGGAATTCGTCGCCGAGCGCTTCCATTGCGACGAGGCGTTTTTGCGACGGATCAATCCATCGCTTAAAAGCCCGTCCGCCGTCGGTGCTGAGTTTCAGGTGCCTAACGTCATTCCGTTTGAAATCGAAACGGCGCTCGACGCCCCGCTGCAACCGCCGGTCGATCCGCAGAAGCCCATCACCGCCGCCGTCGTCTTGCTGTCGCGCTTGGAGATTTCGCGCGAGGGCACACTCATCGCCGTCCTGCCGCTGTCCACTGCCCGCCCCGGCCTGCGTGGCCGGGACAAATGGACCGTGCTCACCGCCATTCCCCAGCCGCGCATGGCCACCAAACGCGAACCGCGTGAGATCCCTAAGGCTACGCCCGCGCCCGCGAGCATTGGCTTGCCAAGCACCCCGCCCGAAATCCCGGCTCCGTTAGAGAAGGAGCAAGCCCTCGCACCCGGCCCTAACAATCCCGTCGGCATCATCTGGCTCAACCTCGCCAAAGCCGGCAGCACCGCTCCCTTGCCCTACGGATTGCACGGCACCAGCATCCCCGCGCAGATGAAACTGCCAGGCATAGGCGGACTGCGCCTCACCAACTGGGACATCGCCCGCGCCACCCGCTTGCTGCCCGTTGGCACCGTCTTGCAGTGGAAAGCGCAATAACGTTCGCTTGATTCACCTCAGCCGTTGGTGGCTCAACCCTTGATAGAACAGGGGGGAAGTACGAGGACTGGGACTCGAACCCAGGACCAATTGATTAAAAGCCAACTGCTCTACCAACTGAGCTATCCTCGCCTTCATTTCCCACGTGCGGGGGCGGGACAATTAGGAGTAGATCCCCGGCTTGGCAAGCTGATTTTTGGAACTAAGCTGAGTTTTTCGGACGATGTCCCTCTAACATCGACGACCGGGTGCTCACGCCCGCCGGTTTATCGCAGTTTGCCTTCCACTGCGGATCGTGTCGAGCGTCCATGGCAGTCGGAAGCGCCAGTGTTTCCTGACGATGGTGCCGAGTTGATAGATGCGCCCATTGAGGCCGAAGACTTCGGTGATCATCAGCTGTGCGACGACAATTCGAGCAAGGACTCGCAGGGTGTTGAGGGGACAGGGTCACTGCCGACGTTTCAACCGCTCCGCTCGATAGGTCTTTCCTCAACCGGTCCCAACTAACAGCCAGTGATGGAGAGTGAGAGTGGGATTTAGCGACGAGACCTATCAGGGCGAAATCCTTGCGGTCTGCCAGACCCGCGAGGTCAAAATGGCAAGGAGCAAACTGAATGAACTTGAAGCGAGACACGATACCTGAGGAATCTTTCCCCGTGGACGCCCTAAATGCATCCTCCCATTTTTATCCTAACAAGCCACCGGCGGAATGTCTATTACTTGGGACTCGTCATTATCAAAATGTTACCCTGCGACTGACCCCGACCGCGTGCATCTAGCGTCGCGGAGTCGTAAATGCTACTGCCGGATGAGCCAAGTATCGATAGTGCGATTCGCGCTGAACAATCGTTGGTTAGAGGAACAAGGAGTTCCCGGCATGAAAGCCGTGTGGATCGTTCAGCACCACGGGGATAAGGCCCGAGTCTGATTGGAACCGCCCTGCACGGAGCCATACGCAGGGTGGTCTTTCGGGTCAGTCGCATGGTAACATCCTGGGAAAAATCAGGATGAAATGTTACGATGCGAGGATCCCAAACAATGCTCCAGAAATCCTATAGGTTTCCCCCTACTCAGCCCAGTAGAGAACCTTTGTTAGACATATCTCACCTGAAATGGAAGCGCACCGTGCGCCCAACGCAGTCCCTATCAGGGCGTCAATTCAAGTTCCGGCTCGCCACCCGCGCAGTCCGCCAAACACAAAACGCATAAAGCGATTTTCCCCGAATCCCCGGGCTTGTTCAACCAACGGGTGCAGTCGAAGTCTCCGCTATCGCTTCGACTTCGCTACACCCTTCATTGTTATGCCAGTTTGGCTATCGCGCGGACGTCGCTGCCAGTGAAGATGGCTTCGGTGAAATTGGTCCAGTCTCGACTGCTTGATGCTGGTTACGACTGAGTCAATCACCTGAAACTGTTCCAAATCGCACGACTCGAATGTGCAGGCCTTGAAGTAGGTTCCGTTCCATCGAGCGCTGCGGAATGTGCAGTTCACGAACGTGCATCGAGTGAATCCATACTCCGAGTATGGTCACCTGCAAACGTCGATAAATCGAAATTACAATCTAAGAAATGGCAGTCCTACGCATCCGTCTCCAAATGAGAAATCGATTGAATCAGCGTCCGCACTCCGAATCGCAAAGTGCCACAAGGGATCACCATTGCCAAGCTTGGGCACGCCCCGTAGGTCGAGTCCCCGAAGTTCGACGGCAGACGGCAATCGGTCCCGCGATATCGCCAAACCATTGACGAAGGTAGGACCGCGCCATCGTTTTCTGAGCTGCGTCTTCGTCATTTTCTTTGCATAACGTCAGAAGTGATGACAACCCCGCCAAGGAGATGCCTTTGAAAAGAAGTTGGGAAGCTTATGAGGGGTTGTCATCCACGGCTTGTCGGCCACTTGTCTAGTCGAACGACCATGCGAATGCTCCCCACGGATCGAGTCTGGAGTAGAAATAAATCCCTACCCACCCCGTGAAGTAGAGCGCGAGCTGCGAAATCAAGACACATTTCTCAGGGCGATAAGACCGCATGGCCCCAAGTGTGAGCCACGATGGGAATGCGACAATTGAAGCGAGGAACAGGACTCCAAACAGAATGTATGCTGGCATCCAATTGCTGAAAAAGCGGCGGAACGGCCTCCAGTGGTCGAACACTTACGCGTGGTCGTCGCTCGGGGCGGAACTCATCAACCTAGTCTTAGCCCTCACCATCATGATCCCGGCGATGCTGGAAATGACTCAGGGAATGCTCGCAAATTCCAAGGCTCCCGCCGCCGTTTCTGGCAGGATGTGGGGATTCATGGCCGGCGGCGTGATCGGCGGATTGGTGGTATCATGCGTCTATCCGATCCTTGCCCTCGCCCTCCTCAACCGACCCGCGACCAAAGCGTGGTTCGCGACTCTAACGCATTAGCCAGCTCACCGGCCCGCCGCCGCTTTTTTCGCGAGTGCGGCCTGTAATTGAGCGATGAATTCCCGGTCCGCCACACTTAGCCGGTCGAGCGCGATTTCCGCTGGCTTCTGACTCACCAACAAGCGGACCTTCCCACCGCGAGTGACCGTGGGATCTGCCGGCGGTGCGGGCATCACCGGTTCCGCCGCGCCGTCGGGCGCTTCCGCGACGAGATCTTCATAGGCGATGAGCTTAGCTTCGAGCGGCTTGCCCTCGGTGTTAGTCCACATCCGCGAGTCACAAAGCACGATGTGCGTGACGTAGCGCACACTCGGATTCGTGGATTTACCAGGGTCCACCGTCGCCCCCGGATTCACGCCGCCGCCCACCGCGCGGGTTTTAAATTTCTTGGGCGTCACCAGCGGATTGGGCGGGATTCCCACTTGGGCTAACAGCGGAGTGATACCTAGCAGCGCGAGAAAAACCGGCACATGGAGAATTTGCATGACCGGAGTTTGAACCCATATCTCCATTCCACAATCTCGAATCATTTACGACTTCAACCAAGCATCCACAAACGGCGCGAGCCGCGCGGCCATGTCTGCTGCGAACCACGCCGCGAAGGCACCAGCGATCACGTCCAGCGTGTAGTGCGCACGCAGGACCAACACAATTAGAGCCTCGCCGATGGCGACGACGACTGCGATCGCCCCTAACCACCACGGCCCGAGCTGGAAAATCTCGATCGCTCCGAACACGGCGAGCGCGGTGTGGCCGGAGAAGAAGAAATCGTTCCCGACAGAGTAGGTGACGAGCACGGTGGGAAATCCCGGATCGCGCCAGATGATCCCAGGCGGCGGTGGCAAAGTGCAGCAGAGTTGCGAGATCTGCCGCAAGCTGAAGACGATGATGATCCCGATAAACGGCGCAAAACTCGGCCCGATAATAGCAATTGCTATCAGCGAAATACCAAGCACATCGATGCACAGCGAGCTAATGATAAGTGACCGGTTAGCAGACTTATCATGAGTCTCGAAATAGCAATGCCACCCCGCAGTTAGACGGTGAACCGCATCGCCGATGCCATCCATCTCACGGCTCTTCCGGGCTATAAGTTTTTGCGTCCAGAACCAGATGACCAAAGCCACGGCAATGACGGCGATGCGGAGGAGGATGGGGTTCATAGGTTAGAGTGTCGTCTTCCAGCAACCGCGGCTTACATGCGTCAAAAACCCAAGATCCCGTAAAACCTGAAGCTGCTGGCGGATCTTCTGGCGAATGTGGCGATTGGATGGGAAGGTCGCTTGGAGTTTCGTTTCACAAGCGTAGGCATCCTGCGTGGTGAATTCAGATAGGCCAGATGTCTGGATTGCGTTAAGGATAGCCAATGTCCACCCCCGTTCCGCACTCTTGAGTTGGCTGAGTGGTTTGAGCTTTGAGAAGCGATCCGAAACGGAGGAGGATGAAACGACTAGCCCATTCTGGATGATGGGAATTCGGGCTTCTGGCGCGATTTGGCTGAGATCGATGTTGCAGCCGATCCATCCTGCGCGACGCGCGGTCAAAGCGAGCGGCTTGCGTGGGATAATTGCCTGCTCGGAAAATGCGAAATGGGGAATGATCAAAAGATCCAAAACTTGCCACGTTGTATGGTTGTAACTAAGTAGAAGTAGATTTGGAGTTCTATCATTTCGAATGGCCGCTATCATGGCCTGATAGGCTCCATCGGGAACCTTTAT
>JAYTEI010000314.1:0-6376 GCA_043735445.1 Akkermansiaceae bacterium
GACAAGTCCGCTCGCTCTCGCTGACAAAGGAACCCCCACGAAGGCGGATGCTCCCGAGGTGACTGAAGCCGAGCCGGTGGTGATCGAGAGCGAAATCACTCCCGATGGTGGCGAAGTCGGCGATGGAATCACTGACGAAACTCCGGTCAAAGACGTCGTTTCCGAAGAGCCAGAAGGCGGCGTGGACCCCGTGATCTGTGAAATGACCGACGGCCATGTGGACCCTGCGATCTGCGAAGTGGCGGACGGCGAAGCGGTCCCGATCGACTGGGTCAGGCGCGGCGGCGGTGACGAGGGTGCGCTCAATCCCGACGTGATTTTCCAAAACAGCGTCGGCGAAGCACCGGTTTTCAAGGGTGAAACTGCTCCTGCCGGCAAGGAGATGGGCCAGCACGAACTCGGCCAAAATGAGAAGGCCAGCGACATCGA
This sequence comes from Akkermansiaceae bacterium, assembly GCA_043735445.1. Classification (GTDB taxonomy): domain Bacteria; phylum Verrucomicrobiota; class Verrucomicrobiia; order Verrucomicrobiales; family Akkermansiaceae; genus Luteolibacter. The sequence continues at coordinate 430 of JAYTEI010000314.1, forward strand.
GGCACAGAGCGGGCCGCTGATTTCACAGGTGAAGCGCGACAAGAAAGTGCCAGTTGCCTTGATCAAAAAGGGCCGGGTTTTCCTCCGCTAATCCACCATTGCCACCCATGTGATTTCTACAAGGCCGCCGGATTCTTCCGGCGGCCTTCACATTTGCCACCGGATTGATGAGAACTGCCGCATCCCTCGCATCGTTGTGTTTCCTCGCCCCACTGCCGTTACTCGCCTTGAGTCCAGACGAGGCCGGCCGCCCGACTCCACCACCCGAACCCCGGGCTTCGGAACGCGCGGCGGTCCGTGAAAAACCCGATACGTCCGGTGCCGTTAAAGCCGGGCAGGATCAAATTCTCCTACCTAAATTGATCGGCTTGGCGGTGGCTCCCAATTCGGAAACCGCGCTGCAACTCCAACAGAAATCCCAGCCCGGCGTGAGTGTCGGAGGATTTTCTGAGCGTGAAGCCGCCGCGATCCGCAAGCTCGCGGAGCAGGTGTTAGAGAAGCCGGTATCACTGCGCTCGCTCGATGTGCTCGCCGGCAAACTCGAAGGAGTTTTCCGCTCCTCGGGCCGTCCATTCATGGCCGTTAGTTTTCCCGTTCAGGAAATCACCTCGGGCATCGTCGCCATTTCCATCCAGCCAGCCCGCGCGGGGCAGGTGCTCATTGCGGGAAATCCAGCCTTCGGCAAGGTGTTCGCCGCCACCGCATTCCGGGTCCGAGCCGGCGATGAAATTTCGGGTTCGGAGATCTTGGACGACCTCGACTGGATCAACCAAAACTCCATGCGGCGGGCCTCCATTTCCTATGCCGACGGGGCGACCCCGGAGTCGCTCGATCTAACGCTCCGACTCACTGCGAAAAAACCGTGGCGAATCTACGGCGGCATCGACAACCAGCTCAGTGAGAACCTCGGCAACGAACGGCTGTTTCTCGGTTTCCAATACGGCGATGTGTTCGCGCTCGATCATCGTCTAACCGCCCAAGTCACCTCGGCGATGAACCCGGATGATCTGAAAGGCATCAGCGGCATTTATGAAATCCCACTGCCGATCCGGCACTTGGTTGGAGTTTCGTTAGGCTATACCGAATCCTCAACTGACACGCCCGGTCCCATCGACCAGAGCGGAACATTCTCGCGCTTCGGCCTTGGCTACCGGGTGCCCCTGCCCCGCTGGCATTCCATCGGCCAGGAGTTGCGCTTTGGCATCGAGTTCCGCAGCAACGACTATGTATTTTCTAATAGCTCATCGCAGACGGTTCGGTTTTTCAACATAGAAACCGGCTGGAAAGCTCAACTAACTGACTCGTGGGGGCTATCGCGAGTGGATGCTTCGCTGTCCTACAACCCAGGGCGAGGAACCTTCGGGGCGGATGATGAGGACTACATCGCGCTGGGCGCTGCGGGAGCGGAGTCGCTGGTCGCCCGCTGCGAGCTTGAGCGGACGTTGAAACTCCCGGCAGAGATGACCCTCGTCGGCAAAGCCCGTGGCCAGTGGGCGGATTCCGAATTGCTGTCATCGGACCAATTGTCAGCCGGCGGCTACAACCGCGTGCGCGGCTTCGACGAGACCGTCGGCTACTCATCGACCGGCATCGTCCTCACCTTGGAACTGCAGTCGAAGTTCTATCAGCCCACCCGCGCCGCAGCCATCCAAGCACTCGCATTCGTGGATGCCGCCGCCCTCCACCGCGATGCCGCCACCGATGTCGGCCAACTCGCCGCAGTAGGCGTCGGCTTCCGCTGGCGCTTCGATGATCGAGTTGCCGCGAGGGTCGATCTCGGAATACCGGTGGACTACCCGGACGATCTCGACGGCGATCCGCAGGTCGAGTTCGCCATCAGCACCAGTTGGTGAAGGCGAGAAAAGGCTCACGAGCTTTTTCTCTTCCCGCTCAAATCCACTGCCGCCAGTCTCGCGGGCATGAACTTCGGCATCATTGGGACTGGCACGATCGGTCGCTTCCACGCACAGGCAATCCGGGCGATGGATGGCGGGACTCTGCACTCGGTCTATCATCCGCGGGCTGCTAGAACCGCCGCCCTCACGGCGGAATATGGAGTGACATGTCACTCCGAGCTGGCCGACTTTCTAGCAGACTCAGAACTGGACATCGTCACCATCGCCACGCCGTCCGGGGCGCATTTTGAACCCACACTCGCCGCGCTGCGGGCGGGCAAACATGTCATTTGTGAGAAGCCGTTAGAAATCACCACTGCCCGCATCGACGAGCTGATCTCCGCCGCCGCTGCGAGTGGTAAAACTCTAGCCGCCATCCTCAACCGCCGCTTCAATCCCGCGATGACCGCCTTCAAAACGGCCTGCGACGGTGGGCGGTTAGGGAGAATCGTTTCTGCATCCTGTTATGTGAAATGGTTTCGCGACCAAGCATACTACGACTCCGCCGCGTGGCGCGGGACATGGACGCTCGACGGCGGCGGGGCACTGATGAACCAAGCGATCCATAGCATCGACGCGCTGCTCCATCTGGCCGGCTCGGTTCGATCGGTAATGGCTAACACCGCGTGCCTCGCCCACGAGCGGATCGAAGTGGAAGATATGGCAGTGGCGATACTGGAATTTAAAAATGGTGCGCGCGGCGTGATTGAAGGCTCGACGTGCAGTTGGTCACATAACGGCCACCCGGCAAGGGTGCAAATATGCGGCACCGAAGGTTCGGTGTTTCTAGCAGATGAAACCTTCGAGTCATGGGATTTCAAAAATGCACAGCCCGAAGACGCCGCAGTCCGGGAAACCCTGATGCGCGGCAATCAAGCGGCGCTCGGCGCGAACGATCCCAAAGCGATTCAGTTCCATGCCCATCAGCGGAACTTCGAGGAGGTCGTTAGGGCGATCCGCGAAGGCCGTGAGCCAAGCACTTCGGCCCGCGAGGCGAGGAAAGCAGTGGCACTGATCGAGGCAATCTATCAGAGCGCAGCAGCGGGCGGCGTGAAGGTCAGCCTCTGACTCACCAAACAAAATCGGACGACTCGCGAGGCGGGCCGTCCGTTTTGTGAGTTGATTGTTTAAATCCAGCGGGCGTGCTCAGAGTACTTCGACTGCGGGCTTCTTGAATTCCAAAGGGCTGAGGTAGCCGTCGTCGTTAGCATCGAGCTTGTTGAATTTCCGCGCCTGTTTACCGGCCTTCGCTTTGGGCGACATCAGGTAGCCGAACTCGACCGGTGACAACTGGCCGTCGCCATCGAAATCCGCGAGATCGAAACGGCTGAGATCGGATTTCGGCTTCTGCTCAAGGGCGCGCCACGCATTCCACTCGTCCAGTGAGATTTCACCATCCGGGATCGGGTCACCGAGGATGGGCTCACCCGTGACAGGATCCACGGCGGGCAGACCGGTGACGGGATCGATCACCACTGCGAATGCACCAGCAACATCGGCGGGCAGAAAACGCCGACGGATTTCCACCAGCGGCGTGCCCGGACCTTGAGTGGTGGCGAACTCGAAGACGGTCAGACCACCACTGGCATCCACATCCGCCTGAGCAAAAGTGAGGTGGTGTTTGTGTGGCTTCGGCGGCTTCGGTGGTTTGGAACCCGCTTGCGCGGAGGTAACCGAAATGGCGCCAAGGGACGCGCCAATACATAACAAGGCAAGGGTGTGTTTATTCATAGCCCCTGAGGAAATACTCGGGGTCAACAAGCGTCAAGCAGTGTTTGTTACGCGATCGCGTAATGGACTGCCGCAGATGGCGGAAACTCATCTCTAACTGCCAAATGGAAAGTCGATGACTTGCTCAAATTTCACCTGATAGAGCGCCGCAATTTCCGGGGCGTCGGATACATGATAGACATCACGGTAGTAGATTTCTTTTATGCCATAAGCACAGAGCGTTTGCATACAAGCGGTGCAAGGCATGGTGGTGGTGGCCACGATCTTGGCCTCGCCGCGGCGGAACAGGCTGCACAGGTTCACCTCAGCATGAAGCATGAATTTCTGGCGGGCATCGCGGTCGTCCCAGAATCCGGGCGGCGGATTGTAGCCCGGCGCGAGACCATTGTAGGCAGTGCCGATCACCCGATTATCGAAGTCCAGCGCGGCAGCACCGACTTTTCGATAGGGATCCTCGGAACGCAGGCTGGCGACGTGGGCGAGGGCCATGGCGTATTGAGGAATGGTTAGGCGGTCGGCGGGCATGGGCGGAGGATGATTTGCGGAGCATGGGTATTCAACCTACATTTGCCACGCTTTTAGACTTCGTAAAATGCCGACCACCGCCCAGCTTCCGGGCGTGGACCGAACCCGCTCTGGAGTGCTCGCAGCGCTGGCTGCATTTTTCCTTTGGGGGATTCTGCCGGTGTTCTGGAAGCTGCTCGATTTCCTGCCGCCGCCGTCGATCGTCGCGCAGCGGACTCTGTGGTCGCTATTGTTATTACTCGGCATCCTCGTTGGGCGCGGCGAGGGACGGGCATTGGTGACGGCGCTGCGTTCGCCCCGCGTGCTCGGCTGGCACTTGCTATCTGGCAGTCTGCTAGCTTCTAACTGGCTGCTCTATGTCTGGGCGACATTGAACCATCACATCATCGAGGGTGCGCTCGGCTATTACCTCAATCCATTTTTCAACATGATGTTTGGTGCCCTGTGGTTCGGCGATAAGAACAGCCGCTGGCAGCTTGCAGCCATCGCCCTGGCGCTGGCTGGAGTGGCGTTGCAAGTCCCGGCAGTGGGACATTTCCCGTGGATCGCGCTGGCGCTGGCGATCACCTTCTCGCTCTACGCGGTCGTGAGAAAACGAGCACCGCTCGGCTCGCTGCCGGGACTTACGGCTGAAACCAGCCTGTTAGCACCATTGGCCATGATCTGGTTGGTGCTCGCTAACAAGAGTCCGGCGGCAGCTTTCGGCGGGAGTGGCACTCATGCGGCTTTGGTGGTGGGCACCGGACTGGCGACTGCGCTGCCGCTATTACTCTTCGGCTATGCGGCGCGGACCATTCGCCTAACCACCTTGGGCATCCTGCAATTCTTGGGACCGACGATCCAGTTCTTCATCGGCTGGAAACTCTATGACGAGCCGATGACTTCCGCCCGCTTGTTTTCGTTCGGACTGATCTGGCTGGCGGTGGGCATTTTCGCGGCAGATGCCATCAAGTCGCGAGTCAATGACTCACCTCAAGTCGCATGAAACGTTGCTGGCCAGATATAGCAACTGTTGCCGTACGGTTGGTCATCGGGCCGGAAAGGGTGACGCCCTCGGCGGTCCAATTCAACATATCATTGCTAGTGCGCACCCCATAAGTCACTCCCGGCGTGGCCGAGTAAAAACTGAGACTCATCTGGCTTGCTCCAAGCACCAGTTGTGGCAGCGAATTGCGCGCGTTCGGATTCATATTTAGCGCATAAGCCATTAGCAAATTCACACCATCGCCATTCGCATCGGACAAGAAGTTAGTATTGCCGGGAATGGCATTGGAAACCAGCCATGTGAACTCCGGCGTGATCGCGGCGACCTGATAAGAAGGATAGCCCGACCAGACCGGGGAAGTGAACCCAGTGCCGCTCTTGAGATAACCGACCACGAAGCCGGATCCTGCTAACTCAAACACGCTCGACCCCATAACTGCCGGTGGATCGTCTAGGAAAACCGCATTGATCAACTTGCTGCATGTCGAAAAAGCACGCGGCTGGATACTGGCCAGGGCGTATGGAAACGTCACACCCAATAACTTCTCACAAGTGAAGAACGCCACATTTCCAATAGTGGTTACGGATTGAGGGATCACATAGCTACCACCCCGACCAGCAGGGAATGCGATCAACGTGCTCTGCGCCTTATTGAACAACACTCCATCTAGGCTGCTGTAGTTTAGGTTTGTCCCATCCACCGTGATCGAAGTGAGTGAACTGCAATCTCGAAAAACTTCAGTCTCGATGGTGGCGACGTTGGCAGGGATCGCAATGGTCGTCAGCCCTTTACAATTGGCAAACGCCTTGCT
>JAYTEI010000315.1:0-13651 GCA_043735445.1 Akkermansiaceae bacterium
TATGGCTTCAACGGCGTCATCGCCGAGTCCTTCGCGGAAATCTTTTACGGCAATTCGACCACCCTCGCGATGCCCTGCGTGATGGCCAGCGCCGCCGGCGTCGTCGCCATCCGCGATGCCGTGGAAGCCGACCCTAACACCGAGGTCACCATCGTCGTGCAAGCTCTCAAAGTCCGCACCTCCGGTGGCCTCGACATCGCAGTGACTATGCCCGATTCCGCTCGCGAGGCATTGCTATCTGGCCGCTGGGACCCGATTCAAGAGTTGCTAGATAACGTATCCGCCATCGAAGCGAAAGCAGCCGAGTTGCATTATGTCTGAGTTCCTTCACCGGAATGTTTTCAAGATAATAACGGTTACTCGATCTCCAAGCTGCATCCCTTTTTGCAACTGTGCCGCCCGGTAGGCGTGTGATCTGCGTGATTATTTTAAAAGTGGCCAATCACCCGGCGAATCGTGGCTGATTTGGCGATTTACTTGCCATCCGCGAGCACGCGCAGACCTTGGCCTTTGGCGTAGTGCTTGCCCGTATTGTCCCAGACAATCGTTAACCAACGCCCATGATAACGGATGCGGTCTAGGTAAAACCACTGCCATTCTTCAGGGACTAACGGGTTCACTTCCACCAGCTCATCCGCGGCACCATGGCAGGAATTCGTCCACGATGAACCCAGCGGGCGTCTGTTTGATATGCTGGCGAAAGATCCACCAGCGGAAGTAATAAATTCGTTCGATGTCCTCAGTGGCTCCGGGCAGAATGCCCGCGCCACGCTTTGCTGCCGCCCCCGGCGGATGGACGCTTTGAGTTAGTTCGCCGGGATGCGGATCCTGGCGGTGGTGAAGCCGGGGGCTTCGGCGCTGAATTCCCACGAGCCGCCTGCGCTGCTGGTGGCGGGTTTCGGCGCGAGTTGGATTTTTCCCGAGACGCTGGCTTTGGATTCACTGATGCCTTCTGCTAGACTGAGGATGGCGTGGAGGATGGTGTCTGCATCGCCGTCCTTGAGGGCGATTTGAGGCGGCATCGGCACTTCACCCCAGGCACCAGCGCCGCCGGTTTTGAGTTTGGCTTTGAGGGTGTCGATGGCATCCGGGTGGTCGCGGTATTTGAGCGCGACATTGAGGTAGGCCGGGCCGACGGAAGCGCGGTCCACTTGGTGGCAGGCGAGACATTGGTTGGCCGTGACGAGGGCGGTGATTTCCGGGCTAAACTGTGGCCCGCCGGCGTCGTGGCCAGTGGCTGGGATGTAGCGGGTGCGGACGACGACTTGGGCTGGTTCTGGGTTGGGCGTGCCGCTGATTTCGAAGCCGACGGTCGCGCCGAAATTGTAGGATTTCGCCCCGTCGGCAAGCTTGAGTGTGAGTTCGGGCGCGGTGATTTCTTGGACCAAGGGAATGCGGGCGATGGAGTTCGGGCTTTTGCCGTCCGAGGCCACGGCGCGCAATTCGCTGCCCTCGCCAGCGGGCACGCTGATGGATTTCCCGCTGCCGAGTCTGCGCTCAGTCGCGCCGGTGGTGAGCCACCAGATGACGGTGATGGGATCCGAATCGGGATCGGTGGCGGATTTGACGGCGTAAGTGCGGTCTTGCCCCGCGACCGGCTGGATGGAAATCACCGGCGAGCGATTGGTGGAAGTCGGCAGCAGGCGGGATAGAAAGCCATTTTTGTTAAACCACCACTCGGAGCCGTAGTCGAGCAGCCAGATGGAGCCGTCGTTGGCCATTTCCATGTCCATGGGGTGGCGGAATCCTTCGTCGAGGAGGCTGAGGCGGGTGAGTTTCTCGTCCGCGCCGAGTTTGGCTTTCCAGATTTTTCCGCGGATCCAGTCGTAGGTGAGAAGGGTGTGGTCGTCCTCTCTGGCGAGGAAATTGTAGCGGCGGGCAGGATCGAAGTAGAACACCGGGCCGGCCATGGCATTGCGCCCGCCCTTGCCCATGGCGGGAAATTCTGGACTCTCGGCGTAGGGATACCAGATGAAGGCGGACTGTGCGGGCGGTAGATCAGTGAGGCCGGTGTTGCGGCCGCCGGTGTTTTGCGGCGCGGCGGGATCGGTCATGCGGCCGGGCTTGCCGGTGGCGAAATCCATGATTGGGTAGGGCTTGTTGTTCGCGACGAGGAACGGCCAACCAAAATTTCCCGCCGCTTTGGCTTGGTTGATCTCGTCATGGCCAGCCGGGCCTTTTTCCGAAGGAGCACCCGCATCCGGGCCGACTTCGCCCCAATAAACGGTGCTGTTTTTCGAGTCGATGGACATGCGGAACGGGTTGCGGCAGCCCATCGCGTAGATTTCTGGGCGGGTCTTGGCGGTGCCTATGGGAAATAAGTTGGCGGCTGGAATTTCATAGCCGGTCTCGGTCGGGCGGATGCGAAGGATTTTCCCGCGGAGGTCGTTGGTGTTGCCCGCGCTGCGCTGTGCATCCCAAGGCATGCGGTTTTCCCGGTTGTCGATCGGGGCGGAGCCGTCACTGGCAAAGGGGTTGGTGTTGTCGCCAGTGCTGAGGTAGAGCAAGCCGTCCGGGCCAAACTGGACGGAGCCGCCGTGGTGGCAGATCCGGTCGTGCCGCTGGACTGGGACTTCCAGCAGCATCCGCTCCGAGGCGGGGTCGAGCTTGCCGTCCTTGAGCTGGAAGCGGGAGAGCCGGTCGATGAGTTTTACCGGGTCGCTGTAGTAGAGAAACAACCGCTGATTCAGCGCGAAATGTGGGTCGAGCGCGATCCCTTGCAGACCGTCCTCTACGGCAGAATCGCTGTTGGGAGCGGCAGCGCGGAGGGCGGAAACGGCCAGATTTCCGATTTCAAACACGCCGCCCGTTTCGGGACGGATGCGGAGAATCCGGCCTTCCCGCTCGACCACATAGACGTCGCCGTCAGGGGCGATGGCGAGGGACATCGGGTCGCGAAAGCCCTCGGCGATCGTGTCCTTCTGAATGGGGGCGGCGGCGGCGGTGGCGACGCAGAAGATGGCTAGAGACAGACAGTTTCGCATGAGAAAAGTGGGCGTTACGGAAGGCAGGGGCGGCTCTCTTTCTAAGCGTATGCGCGGCGGCTCAGTCCAGCGCGAACAATTCGCCAGCGACCTGCAATTTCTTCGGAGCGGTGGCCTCTTCCTTTGGCGCAACGGGTTCGGGCGAAAGAGTGGGGGCTTCTTCGATGTTAGAAAATGCTTCTTCAATCATTTCAGGAGCTTCTTCCTCGGAGGTCGGGATGGGTTCGAGGGTGGCGGGAATTTCTTCGATGGCGGCAGGAGCTTCTTCGATGATAGTAGGAGTTTCCTCAATGATAACAGGAGCTGCGGCGACGGGGATTTCGGCGAGCTTCTGTTTGTTAAGCTCGACCAAGCGGATGACTTCGGCCTTCGCGGCGGCGATGCGGCCAGAGTCCACGACCGGGCCGATTTTCCGCTCCACCGCAGCGACAGGGCGGGATGAATCGCTCATGCTGGCGAGCTGAGCTGCTGCTTTTTCTAACGACTCTAGGGCCACCGACTCGCGCTTTCTCATCTCCCCGGCGAAGCGGGTGGAAACGGCCACGGATTCGCGGAGTCGCTCGATCTCGGCGTTAAGCACGGCGCTGTCGTCGGGGCGGTTCTGGAGGATCGCGAGCTGCTCGCGGGTTTTCGAAAGCTCGTTCTCAAGGGCGAAGCTGCGGTCCTTCTGGGCTTTTTCGCCGTCGTTGGCGCGGCTGTTCAGGTTCCTGACGGTGTCCTGAGATTTTTTAAGATCCACCTCGAGCGACGAGCTGCGTTTGGTTTCAGTTTCTAGCGCTTTGCGGGCGACCTCCAGCTCGGCGGCAGCGTTTTCTAGAGTGGTTTTAGAAACGGACGAAGCCTGCAGGTTTTCCAACTCTGCTTTGAGGTTCTTGTGGGCGGACTTGGATTTTTCCAACGTGGACTCGAGGTTTTTCACCCGATCTTGTTGGCCCTTGTCGCTGGTAGGAGCGGCCTTGGTGGCTTTTGTCGGGGCGGGCTGGTTGCTCTTGCCGCGCACCGACCAGCCCAAGAAACCGAAAACGGCGGCGAGAACGGCAAGCACGGGAAGAACAGCGGAAAGGTGTGTTAGAGTCTCGTTCATAAACTAAGTGGGAAATCACGCGCTCAGGCGCGTGCGGGCTTGTAGCGCCGGGAAACCCTGCCGGTCAACTTCATTGCCATGCGGAATTTTCGCGGCATGATAGAGCCGTGTTTCAGTTCATCGGTGGCAGCGCGTTGGCCTTCTTCATCTATCTGGGAGAGATCGGCAAACTCATGGCCGCAGTCTGCGACTCGCTGGTCCACGGGAAAATCCGCTGGCGCTTGGTGCTCGATCAGATCGCGGAGACCGGCTTCCGCTCACAGCCGGTGGTGATCATGACCGGCGCATTCACCGGAGCGGTGCTGGCGGCGCAGGCTTTATTTCAGTTCAAACCACTCGGCATGGAGACCGGTGGCGGCGCACTGGTGAGTGTGGCGATGCTTCGCGAACTGGGTCCATCCGTCACCGCGCTGATGCTTGCCGGGCGGGTCGGTGCCGCGATGGCCGCAGAGATCGGCACCATGCGGGTGACTGAGCAAATCGACGCGCTGCGCTCGATGGACGTTCACCCGATCGACTACTTGGTGACTCCGCGTTTCCTCGCGATGTGGGTCGCCATGCCGCTGCTCATCGCGGAATCCGCAGCCTTTGGGATCCTCGCCTCGTTGCTCGTCGGCACCGGGCCATTCAACGTCAACGGCGCGTATTGGCTCCACCAAATGAACCTGCACACCGATGGCTCGGACGTGATCATCGCGATGACCAAGGGTCTCGTCTTCGGCATGTTGATCGTCGTCCTGTCCTGCCACCAAGGCCTCAAAGCGGATCAAGGCGCCGTCGGCGTCGGCCGTGGCACCACCCGTGCGATGGTCTATTCCTCGCTGGCGATCCTCATCGTCAATTTTTTCCTCACAATGTTGCTCAGCCTGGTTTTCCCAGCCGGCGCGGGAGGTTAGAAGCAAGGTGTCCCGGCTGTCTCAGCCGGGAGCGGTGGGAATCCGGCTGAGACAGCCGGGGCCCATTTCCGCTAACTCATCCGCCCGATCGCGAACAACGCGGCTGCGACCAGAGCGGCCATCGCCGCGCCGCCGGCGATCACGTCGGCGAGGGTGGAGCGGGGGCGGCTGGGCGAGGATGAGGACGGGAAAACGATGGCGGCGTAAAGCATCCCCGCGATCAAGCCGCCGGCGTGGGCGGCGTTGTCGATGTATTTATAACCGAAAAGTCCGATCACGGCGGTGAGGGCGACCCCAGCAGTGAGACGGCGGCGGGCCCGGCGGGGGACTAGCTGTTTGTGGAGTGTTTCGAAAACTAGCAGGAACCCCAGCCAGCCCATCAAGCCGCCGGATGCGCCCACGGATGGAGCGGTGACAAAGCGCACCGACATGACTCCGCCGACGCTTGCGGCGAACAAGAACACCAGCGGCACATGCGGCCATCGTGCGAAGACTTCCACGCGTTTCCCGAGATACGCCAGTGCCGCCGCGTTCATCAGGAAGTGGACCACGTTGCCATGCAGCAGCGGCGCGGTGAAGAGCCGCCACCACTCGCCTAACTGATAGCGGTCCTTCATCAGTCCGGCCTCGGCGGTGCCATCCCAGTTGTGAAAAATGGATAGCAACGAACTCCAACCCGCCGTTTTTGCGTGGCAGAGGATTTGGGCTAGGGCCACCGTGGCGAGCAGACCGAGTAGCGCTTTTGTGAGCGGTGCCCGTTGGCGGGCCAGCCAGGTTTCGAAGCGGATCACGGGCGCGGCCTCGGCGATGCCGTCTTCCGTCCAGAGTCCCAGTTCCGCGCGGCGTTTGCGCGCTTGATGCCATGGGATGAACGCGAAAATCACGAACATCAACAACGCCAAGCCGGACTGCGTCGAGCCGAACAGCGCCCGCGTGGCAAATTTCGCGCGTTGCAAAAAATCAATCGACGTCCCGGATCTTTCCGCCAACTGACCTGCTAGCACGAAGCCACCTAACAAGGCCCAACCGCTCAAGGCCGCCAGCACCGCGCCGAACCAACGCAATTTATAGGTCGCCTCGTCAAGATCGTCGCGGGTCCAGCGGGCGCGGGCCGTGCGCAGGGCATCGCCCATGCCGCCGAGTTCTTCGGGCAGCATCATCCGTGGGTGGCTGGGTGCCCACACCAAGGTCACGCTGCCATCCCGATCGTCGCGGATCGCCGCAGTGAGAGCTTCCAGCGTACTCAGCGGATGAGGTTTCCCCTTGGTGTCGCTCCAGCCCCATCCCGGCGGGGCTTCAGGAAATGCGTCCTCGCGTGCCCACACCGGGACATCAGACATTTCCGGGTTTGCTGCGTTCACGCGGGGAGAGCGTCAAGGCTCCTTCGGCTTGTCTTCCGGAGCGGTTTCGACCGGAGCGGGTGGAGCCACTGGGGTGATTTCAGGCGCAGGAGTCGCATCCTTCGGCGCGTCGGCAGGGACAGCGGCCGGGGTCGGCGTCTCGACCGGAGCTGGCTCTTCTTTGGGAAGTTCTTCGCTGAGTGATTTCGGAGCCACCACCACTGGCGGCGTTTCGAGCTTGGCCTTTTCCACCTTCGCAGCGGTCTCCGCGCGGGTCACTGTGCTGATCGTTTTGTTCTTTTGGCCGATCATCATAGCAAGCGCTAGGCTCAGGATAAAAAACAGCGAACCAAGATAGACCGTGCCTTTTTGCAGCACGTTCGTCGTGCGGGCGCCGAACACCTGATCAGTCACGCCGCCGCCGAACGCAGCGCCCAAACCTTCTTGTTTCGGACGCTGCATCAAGATGAGCAAGGTCATCAGCAGACAGACGATCACGAAAATCACCAAGGTGAGGTTGATGCTAATATTGAGCCAGTTGATCACAGCAAAAGTCATGGGCGCGGGACTATGGGTGGCACTTCCGACCTTGTAAAGCGGCGAGTTCCCGGAAATTTTTGCCCCAGAATTCCCCGTAAAATCAAGCTTCGGCGGATATTGGTGGCCAAACTTCGGGCATCTTCGTAAGCGTTGCCGCAAGTTTCCGACCGCATGAATTTCCCCCGATTTTTCGCCTGCCTGCTGTTAGTCGTGGCTTCCTTGCCGCTGGCTTGCGCCCATCAAGTGGCGTCCGTGGAGTTAGAATTTCTCAAGGTGGATGCCACTTGGCGGCTCGATGGGGAAATGGACATCGCCTACATGCTGCCGGAAACTCGCAACATCCCCGGCGGTCCGCCACTGAGCCGCGCGGCCGTCATGAAGTCCGCGCCCGCTGAGCTGGCCCGCATCCGCAAGGAGACCGAAGCCACCCTGCGCAAACTCATCCGGCTCACCTTCGCCGGCCAGCAAGTGGCGTGGCGTGTCGAGTTCCCCGATTTCAAAAAAATGCCCTTCGCCCTGCCGCCCGAGGCCGGCGACATCGCGCTGATCACCACCCACATCGTCATCGACGCCCTGCCCGGTGCTGGCGAACTCCGCGCCCATTGGTCCGGCGAGCAGGAAACGGAACTCATCATTCTAACCGAGGAAGGCGAGGATGCGAACGTCGTCAGCACTCTGCCCGGCGGGAGCCTGATGCTCTTAAAACAAACGGACAGCGGGAAATCCGCACCCGTCGAGCAGCCCGTTACCGGCGGCTGGGTGCAGCTCGGATTTCGCCACGTCTTGCCCGACGGGCGGGACCACATTCTCTTCATCCTCGGGCTATTTTTGTTAGTCCCCAAGTGGAAGCCGCTGATGGGCCAGTCGCTGTTATTTACGCTTGCCCACTCGATCACCTTAGCTCTAGCAGTTTTCGCCGTGGTCCACATCCCCGCGAAACTGTGGGGCATCACCCGCCCGGTGGAAGTGCTCATCGCCATCAGCATCGCTTGGATCGGCGTGGAAAATTTGCTCACCCGCAAGCTCGGCAAGCAGCGGTTGATCCTGATCTTTTGTTTCGGCCTCATCCATGGTCTCGGCTTCGCGAGTTCCATCGGCGACAAAATGAACGGCGTGCCCCGCTCGCAACTCACTGGACCGTTGTTAGGATTTAACGTCGGTGTCGAGCTGGCGCAGCTCACCGTCCTCGCCGCCGCTTTTCTGATCCTCTGGCCGCTCAGGAGATGGACGCTGCAACTGCAAACCCTCGGCTCCGCATTCGTCGCCCTCGCCGGCCTCAGTTGGGCGATTCAGCGAGTGTTTTTCCCAAACTCGCCGATTTTCTAACGGTGGCGTGTGGCGGTGCTCTGCTGCCGCCCGGAGTGCTGGCAGCTCTGCTGCCGCTCTCGTCAGGAGGGAAGCTCTGCACCATGCGGCGCGGAGCTCTTCCTCTTCTCTTTCGTTAGAAGAGCCCCGCCCCGCACCCGGCAGCAGTCAGAGTCGCCATCGTAGCGCAAGCAAGCCATGGGAAAACCAACGCCGGCAAGACCGGAACCATGGAACGAAGCCGGCTAACCACCGGTGGCGCGAAGGGCCACAGGAAAGTGGAAAAGCCGAGACCATGAACCGTGAATTATATCTCGGATCCCCTCGACTGGCTCATGGCCGGATGCGGCTTAGAAATGGTCCGGTCTGCCAATTTAAGATCACGCCAATTGCCAGTCTCCGTCGAGGAGCCACCCACTCACTGGAGAGCCGGCTGCGGGAAATCCGCCAGTCCGGTTCGGAAGTGGGGAGCGGGGCAAACCCATGCCCCGTTCCTACCTCTATCTTGGCATTGGCGCGAAAGCGCGGCAGGGAATCTAGGACATGTAGGTAACGGGCAGGACATGTCCGCCGCAGTCCGAAAGTATGGAGTGCGCCCTTCACCTCACATTGTCTTCAGACTCACCTCGAAATGGGATCGCCTGATCCAATCCCCGCCGGAATCGCGGATTAGAAAATGTAACCTATAACCCCTACTACCCCATGAACCGTCGCCATCTGATCCGAGCCCTCGCCATGGGTTCTTGTGCCTTCTTGTTAGGAGCCGTCCGCGCGAGTGCTGTAGAGCCAGGAAATGACAAAGCTCTGCATGTCGGTGAAACATTGCGCTACGACCGCAGGCTGAAGATCACCTTCCTCGCCCTGCGCAATGACAGCCGCTGCCCGATCAATGCCAAGTGCATTTGGGCCGGTGATGCAGAAGTGGTGTTGCGGGTGAAAGCCGGCAACCAAGCCGCCCGCAAGGTCACCCTCCATACCAACCTCAAGCCGCAGACCGTGGTGATCCCGGCGCAGATATTTCCACCGGGCACGGCTGGCATCCCGAAGTCCTACGTCATCAGCATCGCGGCACTCACGCCCCAACCGGAAGCAGGTAAAAAAACGCTACAGTCCGACTACCGCTTGAAGCTGGATATAGCCGTGGCGCAGTAAGCCGACTGGGTCAATCACCGCCGCCGCCGAAGGTTGGTCACCCGTGCCGAGTCACCGCTGCCGGGAGAACCCTGAGGTGTCCCCAGTGCGTCACTTCCTCCACTGCTCCGCTGCGCGGCAAAAGTGCGGTAACTCCCTAGGGACTAACATCTGACAAAATGCCCAGCCTCGGCTGTTAAGCCTCGCTGGACGGTGAATGTTAGCGCACGGGCTGCACCAGCCACGGCCGCTTGGCCGGAGTGATGTGGGGTGGCTTCAAATAGATCGGCTGCGGCGTCGCCCGGGACCACTGATCGCGGGTCGCAGGGTCGGTGAGTTCCCAAGCCCGCCACAGCCGTCGCGCATTGGGAAACTCGAGCCGCACCTGCGAGCGGAGTTCCGGCGGAAGGGGAAAACGCGCGGGTTCCTCAAATGAAAAAACTGGGATGCCCGCTGCGACCGCTTCTAACACGATGGCCGCCAAGCCGCCCGCGTCGGTGAGTTCCGGCTCATTCAGCAAGCGGGAGTGCTCCATCCGCGCCGTCCAATAACTACCCCGCCGTGCATCGCCGATGGCCACGCACGCGCTGCCACCTTCTGCCGAGACCACTGCTAGAATCGATGGCAGCGCCACCGCTGGGCAATCTGCGGCGATGGCCACGCCCTGCGCCGCCGCGATTCCCACCCGCGTCCCGCTGTAACTGCCGGGCCCGCTACCGACTAACACCAGCCCGATCACGTCCTCGCCCCGCGCGTCTAGCAGCTCCTTGAGCGGGGAAAACATCTGCGCATTGTGGCTGCGGTCACTGGTGAACTCACGCAACTCTAACCGCCCGTCCCGCCCGATGCTGGCGAGCGACGCGTGCGGCGTGGAAGTTTCAAGAACCAGAGTGAATGCGCCTGTCATGCAGAGACGCTAGAACCCGCGTCAGCAAGCTGCCAGCCTGCGTTGCGAAAAGGTATGAATGGTATTCTTCACCCACCCACAATCAACCTTGACCCCGCTTCCTCCAGCGGTTGCAAAGGCGCTGCGCCCATGGCTTTTCCAAAAGGATTTCTTTTCGGTACGGCGAATGCCGACCATCAGGTGGAGGCCCACGATCCCGGGCGCGAGGACGTGTGGGATCTTTGGGAACGCTGCCAAGGTCTAACACCGCGCGGGCAAGCGACAGATTTCTCGAACCGCTACGAGGAAGACATCGCCGCCGCCGCAGGGCTGGGGTGCAAGTTGTTTAGGTTCTCAACAGCGTGGGCGCGGGTGGAACCGGCGGAGGGATTTTTCGATCCAGAGCAGTTAGCTCACTATCGCAAAGTGGCGGAATGCATCCGCAGCCATGGCATGAAGGTGATGCTCACACTCCATCACTTCGTCTGGCCAATCTGGTTAGAGCGCGATCACGGCGGGATGATTGGCAGGAAATTTCCCGATCTTTTCGCAAGCTATGCAGACCAAGTGGCGGCGGCGCTGGGCAGCGTGGTGGACTACTGGATCACCTTCAACGAGCCGAGCCAACTCACCTTCGGTTATATCAAGCCGTGGTGGCAAAGCCGCTACTACATGCCACCGGGCTTGCCGCGTGGCTCGGATGTGGACGCTGAGGCGGAGGCGGTGGGAAAATTAATCCCTAACTTGTTCCTCGCCCACGCCCGTGCGAGGCAGCGCATCCAAGCTCTTCAACCTGCGGCAAAAGTCGGCGTGAACCCGCTGGTGACGGGATTCCCGACGTGGTTGCAAATGCTCATGGACTGGGGCGCGTGCCACCGCGGCCTAGCAGAAGCGTTGTTCAAGTTCACCACCCAAGGCGCACTTGTTAGTGAGAAGGGAGATGTGGATCTCGTCATCGGCGGGGTGACGGCGGGCGATCAAATGCGGTTCGCGATGAGCGATCCGTATCTGCGGACGGGCAAGGCGGTGCTGGTCACCGCAGCCTATCAGGGCGAGGGCATAGAGTCGCTGGCCGGGCGGAAGGTGGGCGTCATCGGCGTGGGAAACCAGCCGGCCTCGTGGGCACGCGACTTGCCGCCGACGTGCCGGAAAAAGATTTTTCCCAACTACGACGCGGCGCGTGAAGCACTGCGGTTAGGGACAGTGGACGCGCTGTATGGCGACGCCTATTTCCTGCTGCCAGACGGCCCAGACGACGCTGCGGACCTACGATTTCTAGTGATGAGTCTGAGCGACGAAGCCTACGTGGTGGTCGCGCCAAATGGTCACCTACAACTGCTAGAGCGAGTGAATCGGGCAGTGGCGGCCTTCCAGCAAGAGATGGCGGAGTCGCCGGCAGTCGGGCGGGTGATGAAGGAAGCGCAGCGGCCGGTATCGCTGCGCGAGGTGCTAACAGGCGAAGAAGATGAATTCCGCGATCTGGTAGAAAGCCGCGATGTCCGGCGGGTGCGGCGACGCGGCAGAATCCGGATCGGGATCCGCACGGATGCGCCGGGAGTCTCGCCAGCAGGTGAAGGCGAGGGCTTGGAAGTGAAGCTGGCGCGGCGGATCGCCTTCGAGATTTTTCGCGACGAAAAGTGTTTGGAAATCGTCCTGCTAGAGCCGAGCTACCGGTTGAAAGTGCTAGAATCCAAAGCCGGTTGGCTGAACTGGGCATGGCGCTTTTGGGGGACCACCACGATGATCGCCAACTCGAACTGGTGGTATCTCGGAACCTCCGGTCGCTTGCCGTTAGAGCTATGCCCGGCGGAGGCAGTGGGTGCGCAAGATTTCGTAGGGCTGGATTATTATTGGGGGCTGCCGACGTGGAAGCTCGGGCGTTTCCGCACGCTGGAAGACGCGGCCCACGGGCGGTTTCTACAAGCTCCCGTCTGGCCGCGCGGACTCTATCATGCGCTGCGTCGCTTCCACCGGTGGTTCCCTGAGCAAGAGCTTTTCATCGTAGAAAACGGCAGCGTGCCTGTGGCAAACGGAGTTTCACGGACGGACTACCTGCTAGCCCACGTCGCCGAGGTCGAGCGCGCCATCAACAAAGGCGTGCCCGTCAAAGGTTACAATTTTTGGTCGATCACCTCGAATCGCGAGTGGGGTCACGCCTTCGATCCTAACACCGACTTCGGCCTCTACTTCGTGGATCTCGACAAGGATCCCGAGTTGAAACGGGTGGCGACCGACGAAGTTGAGGTTTACCGGGAAATCATCCGGTCGGTGGAGGCTTGATCGCCGGCTGTCTTGACAGGGTGTCGGTGAGCGGTATTCTTCGAGTATGACTGCCGCGAAAATTGCGATTTCCATCGATCAATCGCTGCTTAGCCGGATCGACTCGTTGGTCCGGGCCAAGCGTTTCCGGAGCCGTAGTGAGGTTTTCCAGACGGCCGTGTCCGAACAAATTGCCCGCTTCGACGAGGATTTGTTAGCCACAGAATGCGCGAAGCTCGACCCCGTCGCAGAGCGAGCCTTCGCAGACATTGGACTTTCCACTGACCTATCCGAATGGCCGCCATATTGAGAGGCGACATTTACTGGGCGGACTTGGAGCCAGTCGTCGGTCACGAACAGGGGGGACGCCGACCGGTGCTGATCATCAGCCGGACGGTGTTCAACGAGCGTTCGGGGACCGTGATTGCGGTGGCGTTGACCAGCGTTGAACCGAGAGCCGCGTTTCCCCTGACGTTGGAACTCCGGAATACGGTTTTACCCAAGCGCACGTGGGTGAAAATTTCCCAAATCCGCACCATCTCGACCCTGCGCCTGGCGGGAAGGATCGCCTCCTGCAACCCGGACGAACTCAAAAAAATCATCGGGGGGCTGAATGAACTCACCTCGGGGTGAGCTTGATTGATCAAACTCACCCCGTAACTATTCAGGTATTTAAGAAAACTTAAGCAAATCTGCGTAATTCCGACGTTTCCTCAGGTTGACTGACCGCGCCAAAGCCCTGCGTCCTGCCATCCAAGCCGCCTTTGATGCAGGTGGGCTGGATGCCATCTGTGAACTCTTCGCCAAGCTGGAAGCCCGCATCGCCGAGCTGGAAAAGCGCCTCAACAAAAACAGCTCCAACAGCAGCAAGTCGCCCTCCAGCGATGGCCTCAAGCGCACCAACTCCCTCCGTCCCAAGCACACCGGTCGCAAACCCGGACAGCCCGGACAGGCCGGACAGACCGGACAGACCGGACAGACCTTGCGCCAGAGCGAAGCCCCGGATTCCAGCACATCGATCCCGCTCGACGCCTGTCCGGACTGCGGCGGCGACCTCAGCACACAACCCGTCGTCGCCACAGAGAAACGCCAGGTTTTCGACCTTCCGGCCATCAAAATTCAAGTCACCGAATATCAGGCCCAGCGCAAGATTTGCCCCCACTGCGGCAGCCTCGTCACTGCGGAATTCCCTTCAGACATCAGCGCTCCAGCCCAATACGGCCCCG
>JAYTEI010000316.1:0-27795 GCA_043735445.1 Akkermansiaceae bacterium
GCCGCGCGGTATTCCGGAGTGGCGGCGGGAGGGGTGGGTGACGTTTCGAGATCGCTCAAGGGTCTGCTTTGTTAGGGGGTGAAGGATCGATGCCGAGGATTTCCAGGCGATCCCAAAGGAGCCGCGGCTCGAAGCTCATCGCTGCGAACATGGTAAGCACAACCACCCCGGCGAATGCAAGCGCACCGGGGCCGGGCGTGATCGTCATGTAATTGCCGAGCTGCACCAGCGCCACTAAAATTCCGACGACGAAGATATCGACCATCGACCAGCGGCCCAGCAGTTCGGTGAACCAGTAGATTTTTCCTAACATGCCGGGCGACGGGTGGGTTTTGCCAGTGGCGGCGAGGCAAAGCCAGGTGAGCGCGATGATTTTCAGCATCGGGATCAGGATGGAGGCTGTGAAAATAACGATCGCGATCGGATAGGCACCTTGTCGCCAAAAGGTCATCATCCCGCTGATGATGGTGTTTTCCGTGACTTCGCCCAGCTCCACGACGGTCATGATCGGGAGCACATTCGCGGGGATGTAAAGCGCCGCCGCCGCGATCATCAACGCGATGGTGCGCTGGATGCTATTCGGTTTGCGCAAATGCAGATGCTCACCGCAGCGTGGGCAGTCGCCGAGGGAGACGGGTGAAACTTTCCCGCAAGTGTGGCATCCGGCCAAGCCAGCGTGAAAGGCGCGCGGGAGTGGCTCACTCATGATTTCGCCACCTCCAGCCGATCCCACAGCTCGTTGCGGTCGATGCTGGCCACTGCCGCAGCCATGCAAACCATCAACGCGCCAAATGCCCAGAAGCCGATCCCGAAGTGGACGTCCGCCACTTTTCCGAGTTTCAAGAGGCTGACCAGCACACCCAACAAGAAGACTTCGATCATATTCCACGGCTCGGTCTTGCCCATCCATTTGGCCACTGCGGACGCGCCCGGCGCGATCCGCCCGAACATCAACGGCCCGCACACATAGATCAATCCCCCGGCCATCGAGACCGGGGTGACGATGGTGAAAAGCGCCAGCGCGATGCCCAAAATCGGGCTGCCTTGGTGGATCAGCGCGAGCGCGGCCGAGACGAGATTCAATGAGGTCCGGATGCTTGCCGCATCCATCACCAGAAACGGAAACGAATGCACGACGACCATCAAAATGAGTGCGGTGACGGAAAACGCCGTGGCCCGGACTAATGAGGCCGGCCGATTCTGATAGAGGACCGCACCGCAGCATTTGCAGCGCGCGGCGGTGCCCTCGGGCAACGACGCCATCTCATGCAGCGTATCGCAAAAATGACACACCGAATAATGCGGCCCGCCCCTTGGCTTCGGCCATGGATGCAAATGCCGGTGGAATCGTAAAAAAGGTGCCTTCATCTTAGCGGAGAGCCACGACGCGTTGCGCAAGTTCGCCCAAACCCTCGACCCCACATTCCACAAAATCGCCCGCTTGCAAGTAGCGAGGTGGGTTCATTCCCATCGCGCAACCGCTCGGAGTGCCCGTCGCCACCACATCGCCGGGCAGCAGCGTCATGAAGCGGCTAACATAACAAATCAGTTGCCTCACGGAGAATGACATATCACCGGTCCAGCTATTTTGCCGCAGCTCGCCGTTGACTTTGCACCACAAGCGCAGCCCTTGCGGATCGCTCACCTCGTCCGCCGTCACCATCCAAGGTCCCATCGGCGCGAAGCTGTCGGCACTTTTGCCCTTGGTCCATTGCCCGCCCATTTCCTTCTGAAACGCCCGCTCGGAGAAATCACAGAACGTCGAGTAGCCAGCCACATAGTCCATCGACTCCCGCTCATCCACATACGATGCCGTGCGGCAGATGATCACCGCGAGTTCCACTTCGTAGTCCAGCTTCGTCGAGCCGCGCGGGATGATCACGTCATCAGTCGGCCCGCTCCAGGCGCTGCTGGCCTTCATGAAAATCGAAGGCTCGGTGGGAATCCCCTCACCTAACTCCTTCGCGTGTTCGAGGTAGTTTTTCCCAATGCAGACAATCTTCGATGGCCGTTCGATCGGCGGTCCGAGCCGCGCCAGAGGATCCACCTCGCTGCCGCCCGGGCAGCCGTCATTCACCCACTCTGCTAGAGACTCGAGTCCGCCCATTGCGAAAAAACCCTCATCGTAATCGTTAAATTCTCCGCTCGCGTCGATTCTGCGGCCATCCGCTAGCAGAATCCCCGGCTCCTCACGCCCCTCGTCACCGAACCGAATCAATTTCATGCGCGCGATGTAGCAAATCTATCTGGATTGAGGAAAGCGAATCTTCCGCAAGTCCCGGTTCCCCGCTGGGGGGGGCGAAAAATGGACAAAAAAAGAAGCGGCCCGGCTGATCATCCCCCTGGGAAAAACCCATTAACCCGGGAGGCATCTCAGTCGGACCGCCTTGTCTTGCGACGCAGAAGAACTACCAGCCGACCCACGGCCCCGCAAGAACAATTTTAGATAAGAGGCATTTTATTTTTTCCATGATTCTATTGATCGAACAACGTCATTTTAGGGCAAAAATGTCTATGTCCACTAGCCTGCCTGCTCGCGAGTTCCATCCCGAGCCGCCGACTGGGTTACCCCGCGTTGGTAATCCACAGGATCGCCTTAGCCACCGCAGCAACGATTCCGACCGCGCCACCCAGCACCCCGATGACGCTGAAAATCCCGCCGCGTTTCCCCGGAGAGAGCGAGAGCACCACCCCGATGACTCCCATCAAAATGGCGATCCCCGCTAGGACTAACCCGAAAAATGCTCCCACCTTGAAGCTGAAAATCGCCGCCACCACGGCGAGGATCGAGGGAATGCTGAATGCAGCCTTGGATGTTTCGTTAGAGTTCATTGGAGTGTTAGGGAAATGCGGCAGATGGACTTCCGCCGCTTAATTCACAACAGAACTCAATCTGCCCATGCCGTCAAGCGGGTCGAATCACGGCGACGGCCTGCGGTCATCTTCCACCGCATTTAAAAGAATCCGCAAAGCCCCGCCGGAAATCCACACCTCGTAGATTAAGCAGCCGAGCGATACCGCCATCAGCCCCAGTGCTAACAGGAATGCACTGACTGCCAGGATCTGATAGTCGCCGCTCACGCTGAGCATGGAAATCACGCACAGGAATAAGCTCATCGCGCCGAAGAGCTGCATCGTCCGGATCAGCGAGAGCCGCCGCTTGAGATTCTCGATCTGCTCCCGCAGGATCGCGTCGCCTTGTTCCAGCCAATCCCGGTGCAGGCTGCGGATCAACGCCGAGAGGTGAAGGAAACGGTTAGTGAAGGACAGAAACAGCAAACTAATCGCAGGAAACAACAGGGCTGGGGTGGAGACTTCGAGCGTCATGCCGCAGGCTAGTCAGGAACTCTTCGCCCGATGAAGCGCCAACTCGGAAAAGTTCTGGCAGAGTGCAAAGCCCATTGGGTTTCGAGAAAATGCTGGCCATTATATCAGTTGAAATGTCCCGCGTTCGAATCAATGCTCGTCAATCTTCCAACCACCATGAAAGCAATCCTCCTCTCTCTCATCAGCCTCGCCTCCGCATTCGCCCTCTCTAACTGCGCCGGCTCATTCTCAGTCGGGGAATCGTCAAGTGGTGCCGACCAAGGAGCAGCCATGGGCGCAGCAGTCGGCTCGGCGGCTGGCGGCGCTTCCGGCGGTGCCCGCTGATATCAGCACGAACGTTGATTTATTCCCCACTCGGGGCGTCCAGTTTGCGGGCGTCCCGTTTTTTTTGGGATGAACAATCGCCACTGCGACTCCCACTACCGATCACTCTGAGTTTCCCATGCCCCGCATTGCCCATTTTCTCGCCACCATTTTCATCTCCACTGCCACGTTGCACGCCCAGTCCGGAAAAACCGCTTCCGCCGCGCAACTGTTAGCCGGAGTTATTTCCATCGCGCCCGGCAAGACCTTCACCGTGGCCTTGCAGCTCGCACATCCCGAGGAGTGGCATAGTTATTACAAGAATTCCGGCGGGGTCGAACTCCCACCAACCCTCGAATGGAAGCTGCCAGATGGATTCACCGCCGGACCGATCCAGTGGCCAGTTCCCGAGGTGAAGGACGGCTACTTCGGGAAAAGTTTCGTTTATCCGGGCAGCCCGGTTTTCCTGATAGACATCACCCCACCCGCATCGCTGAAAGTGGCTGAATCGGTCACCCTAACCGCCAACGCCAAATGGCAAATCTGCAAGGATAGCTGCATCAACGAGGAAAAATCCTTTTCCCTCGTCCTGCCAGTAACAGCCGCCGGTGAGATAGACCCAGCGAACGCAGCCGTTATTGAAAAGGCCCGCAACAGCCTGCCGTCACGCATTCCGGTGTTAAATATCACCGCGCAGTCCGACGGCGGCGATGTCCAACTGCGGATCGCACCCGCCAGTGCCCTCAAGGGAACTCCCACCGATTTCATCCCTAACCAAATTTTCCTCCACCCGGCCAGCGCCGGTGGCAGCATCCAGCGAGATGGCGATGCGTGGCGGGTCACCTTGAAGCGAATTAAGACCGACTTGTTTGAGAAACCCGTTCCCCAAGGCAAAGCGTTTTCCGGGATTCTCGCAGGCCCAACTGCCGTGGAAATTCCAGACACCACCATCGGCAGCCCGCCCGCCAAGTCGTTGCCATTTTCTGAGTATCTACCGATCCTCGGCGGCATGTTGTTAGGCGGGCTGATCCTCAACCTGATGCCCTGCGTGTTCCCGGTGATCGGCTTGAAAATCATGGGTTTCGTCCAACAAGCCGGCGAGGACCGCAGCAAGATCGCCCTTCACGGCGTCATGTTCGCGGTGGGCGTGCTCGCATCCTTCGGCGTGATCAGCGGGATTTTATTCGCCGCCCGCGCCGCCGCCGGAAATTCTATCGGCTGGGGCTATCAGCTCCAGAACCCGTGGCTTGTCCTCACCTTGATGCTCCTGATGTTCGTCCTCGCTCTCAACATGTTTGGCCTGTTCGAGCTCGGCACCTCAGCCACCTCCGTCGGTGGTTCGCTGCAATCCAAACAAGGACTCGGCGGCTCGTTCTTCTCCGGCATCCTCGCCACCATCGTCGCCACCCCTTGTTCCGCGCCGTTCCTGGGAGTGGCCATCGGCGCGGCCATCGCCCTACCCGCGTTCCAATTTTTCGCCGCCTTCGCCGCGATGGCCATCGGGCTTTCGCTGCCCTATCTGATTCTATCAATTTTCCCCGGCTTGATCGGCTTACTCCCCCGCCCCGGCGCGTGGATGGAGAGTTTCAAGCAAGCGATGTCGTTCTTCCTGTTTGCCACCGCCGGTTACTTGCTGTGGGTTTACGCCGGACAAATCGGCTTGGACAATCTGCTAGGACCGATCTTCGGACTCAGTAGCATCGCCGTGGCAGCTTGGATTTACGGTCGCTGGAATTTACCCCATCGCCCGCAGCGGACTCGCCTAACCGCCATCGCTCTAACCGCGCTGTTTGCCGTCGGCGGATTTCTGCTAGTCAAGCCGCCACAAAAATCTGCGCTCGTCTGGGAGCATTGGTCGCAGGAACGTGTTGACTCATTGCTGGCGGAAGGCACTCCCGTTTACATCGACTTCACCGCCCAGTGGTGCGCCACTTGCCAAGTGAACAAGCGGACCGCTTACACCGCCGAGGTCATCGCATTGATGAAGCGAAAAGGCGTCGTCGCGCTCAAAGCGGACAAGACCAGTCCCGATCCGAAGATCGAGGCGAAACTTCAGGAACTCGGCCGCACCGCGATCCCGGTGAACGTCCTCATGGTCCCGGGAAAGGAGCCGATCATCACGCCCGAGCTGCTTTCCGCCGGCTATCTGAAGGAACTTTTTTCAAAGGAAATTCCCTGATTCATCACGCCCGCTCTTCCAGCGACTTGTAGCTGCGCAGCGTTTCGCCGGTGTAAATCTGACGCGGGCGGGAAATCCGGCTGTCGGCATCGTCCATGACTTCCTTGTAGTTTGCGACCCAGCCGGGCATGCGACCGATCGCGAATAGCACGGTGAACATATTCATCGGGATGCCGATGGCGCGCATGATGATGCCGCTGTAGAAATCGACGTTCGGATAGAGTTTGCGGGAAACGAAATACTCGTCGTGGAGCGCGACTTCTTCGAGTTTCTTGGCGATGTCGAGCAACGGATCTGAAACGTGGAGCTGGGCGAGCACCTTGTCGCACTGCTCTTTGATGATGACGGCGCGGGGATCGAAGCTCTTGTAAACGCGGTGGCCGAAGCCCATCAGGCGGCGGTTGCCGACCTTGTTTTTGACTTGGTCGAGGAACTTGGAACCGTCGTCGCCGTCCTTGTGGATTTCCTCTAACATTTCGAGCACCGCTTGGTTCGCACCGCCGTGGAGCGGACCCCAGAGGGCGCAAACGCCCGCCGAAGCGGAGGCGAAAACATTGGCTTGGCTGGAGGCGACCATCCGGACGGTGGAGGTGGAGCAGTTCTGCTCATGGTCGGCATGGAGCAGGAAAATGAGATCGAGCGCCCGGACGACTTCCGGCTTCAGCTCGTAGTCTTCGCCGGGCAGCGAGAACATCATGTGCAGGAAGTTCTCGGTGAATTTCAGATTGGTTTTCGGATAGCTCGGTGGCAGTCCTGCGGCTTTGCGATAGGAACTTGTGGCAATGGTCCGGGTCTGCGAAATGAGCCGCGCGGCATGGATCGGGAACGCTTCCTTGAGCGACTTGTAGCGCGTCTTCATACTCGGATAGGCCGAGGATGCGTGGATCATCGCCGAGAGAATCGACATCGGATGGGCCTTCGGGGGAAACGCGCCGAAGTGGTGTTGCATGTCCTGATGCAGCATTTGATTTTCCGTGAGCTGGCCGGAAAATTCCTGAAGCTGGGCAGCAGTGGGGAGTTCGCCGTAGATTAATAAATAGGCGGTCTCGACGAAGGTGCTCTTCTTGGCCAACTCCGCGATGTCATAGCCGCGGTATTGGAGAATGCCCTTTTCACCGTCGATGAAAGTGATCGCGCTTTTACAGGCACCGGTGTTGCCGTAGCCGGGGTCGAGCGTGATGCAGCCGGTCTTGGCTCGAAGGGCGCTGATGTCGATGCCCACTTCTCCCTCGGTTCCCACAACTGTCGGCAGCGCGAGAGGCTTGCCATCGATGATCAATTCCACGGTTCCGTTCATGCGGCGCGAACCTAATCAGCACCCGTTCGGATATGCCAGCCTGCATTGCAGCGATTTTTCAGCAATCCTGGGCACCTCGAACTGGGGCGAAATTCACCCCGTTTTATTCACCCGCATCCGGGTAGGAACCTAGCAGTTTCACCAGCGAGCAATGGTTGCTGAGTTCGTCCAGCGCTTCGGAAACTTTTTGATCGTCGCAGTGACCGGCGAGATCGACGTAGAAAATGTATTCCCAATCCTTGCGCTTGGACGGGCGAGATTCGATTTTCGACATGTTGATGTGAAATTGATCAAAGGCTTGCAGCGCCTTGACCAGCGAGCCGGGCCGGTCGTGGATCGCGAACAAGATGGAAGTCCGGTCGTTGCCAGTCGGTGGGCAGGGTTTCTCGCCGATCACGAGAAACCGGGTGGTGTTAGTGGCGCGGTCTTGGATCGATTCTTCGAGCAACGTCAGCCCATACATTTCTGCGGCGAGCGGACCACCGAGCGCGGCGGCTCCCTGCGCCCCTTGGTCGCGGGCGATCTGCGCGGCCTTAGTGGTTGAGGAAACTTCGACCAGATCCGCCTCCGGGAAATTTTTCAGAATCCAGTTCCGGCATTGGCCGAAAACCTGCGGATGCGAGTACAGCGTCTTGATTTCGCTGCGCGGGATCGCCGCCATCAGGCCGTTTTCGATCCGCAATAAAATCTGCGCACAGATGTGCAGCGGCGAGTCCACAAACAAATCGAGCGTGTGCGAGACCGCGCCTTCCGTGGAGTTTTCAATCGGCACGACCCCGTAAGCCGCAGTCCGGCGGGCGACTTGGTCGAAGACATCGGAGAAATTCGGCTGCGCGGAGTAGTTCACCGAGTGGCCAAATTTTTTGATCGCCGCTTGGTGGGTCCACGTCCCTTCCGGGCCGAGGTAGGCGATGGTTAGATCGTCCTCCAGCGCGAGCGCGGCGGACATGATTTCCCGATAGATCGCGCGAATCGACTTCTCCGGCAGGCGACCGTCGTTAATTTCGACGAGCCGCCGCAGCAACGCTTCCTCACGCTCGGGCGCGTAAATTTGCAGGCCGTCGCGCTTTTTCACCAAGCCCACCTCATGGACCAGATCGGCGCGGCGGGAGAGTAGGTCGAGCAGATCGCGGTCGATCGTGTCGATTTGGAAGCGGATGTGGTCGAGATTCACAGGGGAAATGTGTTGTTAGGCTTCAGTGGTAGATGGGTCTGCGGCCGCTGCCGCCGGAATGCCGACGGCACCTAAAGCGAGTTGCTGCTCGCCGTCGCCCGCCGGTGGGGCGGCTTCCTTAGGCTCGGGCAGTTTTACTTTGCGGAGTTCTGTGGCGTTCGGCAGATCGTCGATGGAACGAATCCCGAAGTGTTCGAAGAACAAATCGGTCGTTTCATAAAGCAGCGGTCGCCCCGGCAATTCCGCCCGGCCACCGATGCGGATCAGGTCGCGGTCGAGGAGTTTTTGAATCATGCCATCACACGCCACCCCGCGGACAGCCTCGATCGCGGCCTTGGTGATCGGTTGGCGATAGGCGATGATTGCGAGAGTTTCCATCGCAGGCCCGCTCATCCGCTCGGGCTTGCGGCCGGGGAAAAGCTGGCGCACGAATTCGCCGAATTCCAGCCTGGTGTATAGCTTCCAGCCCTTTGGTCGCTCGATGAGGGTGAACGCGCGGCCACCTTCGTCATAGGCCAAATTCAATTCCCGGATGGCCTCCGCGACTTGCTCAGAAGACGTCGCGGTCAGTGCTAACAGCCACTCAGGCAGGGCAGGGATTTCCTTACCCTCTTCCGTTTCGCGGACCCTCACATCCTCCGCCTCGGCCACACGCGCACGCACCAAACGGGCAATTTCCTCAGAGGGTAGAGGATTCTGGGAGGCGATGAGAAGGGCTTCGACAATGGCACTGAGCTGCATGCGGGGCCGCACCTTAGGGAGCCATCGGGGTATTTCAAGCCTCCCGCCAAAAACCTGCCAAATCACTTATTTTGCAAACCATAAACTTTCCGCTTGATGGACCGTGGATCACGGGCTAACCCACCGCGCTCGTCACACACCCGCGATTTAATTTCGGGTCGGACGACGAAAATTTCATTCACCCGCATCCTGATCTCTGCGCCATGGCCGCGAAGAAACCTACCTCAAAACCTGCTCCCCAAAAAGGGAAAGCAAAGCCCGCCGTTAAACCCGCGAAGCCCGCTGCAAAACCCGCGAAGCCCGCTGCTAAGCCCGCGAAGCCCGCTGCTAAGCCGAAGAAGCCCGCGAAGCCCGCTGCGAAGGCGAAAAAGCCCGCCGCCAAACCTGCGAAGCCCGCTGCGAAGGCGAAGAAGCCCGCCGCCAAACCTGCGAAGCCGGCTGCTAAACCCGCGAAGCCCGTAGCGGCCGCGAAGCCCAAAGCGGCTGCGAAGCCCAAAGCGGCTGCGAAGCCCGTAGCGGCTGCGAAGCCCAAAGCGGCTGCGAAGCCCAAAGCGACTGCGAAGCCCAAAGCGACTGCGAAAAAGCCCGCTCCAAAAGCCGCGAAAGCGGCTGCTCCGGCGAAAAAGCCAGCACCCGCCAAGAAGGCTCCACCACTTAAGAAGGCGATTGCCGCGAAGCCCGTCAAGAAGGTCTCGCCTCCCGCGAAGCCGGAGGAAAAGGTGAGCGTGAAGGTCCAAAAAGTGGATGCCCCGGCCAAGCCCATCGCTCCCGCGAAAAAGGTGCCAGCCACTAAACCGCGCTCGTCGGTCGTCGATTTTCCCGCACCTCCTGCGCCGATTAAGCCGCCGTTCGTCCCACCCAAAGCCGCCCCCGGTCATGCCGGCGAGCCAGTCGCCCCAGGCAGCAATGGCACTCACAGCCCCGCCTTCGTCCAGAAGCAACGCCAGCGTCTGCTAGACCTCCGCGACGATCTCGTCGATGCGGTTTCCGGGATGGCTCGCGACACCATCCGCAATGCTCCCGAAGGTTCCGAAGCATCCGGCAGCGGCCAGCATCAAGGCGACGCCGGCAGCGATGCCTACGACCGCGACTTCGCCCTCTCCGTCCTCGCGAAGGAACAAGACGCACTCTATGAAATCGAGCAAGCCCTTCGCCGCATCCAGACCAGTGCGTATGGAATTTGCGAAATGTCCTCTCGGAAAATCCCGCAAGCTCGCCTCGAAGCCATCCCATTTGCCCGCCTAACGGTCGAGTGCCAGGCCCAATGGGAGAAGGAATATGGCAACCGCCGCTTCCGTCCTTCCAACGAAGTTGGCTTCAGCGGTGGAAAATATGTCGATGATGAAGAATCTGAAACAGTTTCTCTTGACGAAGACGACGATTAAACCAAAGTCCGCCCCCCAAAGTCATGCCACGCGAGATTATCATTCTAGAATGCACCGAAGCGAAAGCCGAGGGCAAGCCGACTTCACGTTACGTCACCACCCGTAACAAAAAGAGCCTCCGCACCCCGGGCCGTCTCGAGAAAGTGAAATTCAATCACTTCCTCAAGCGCCGCACACTTCACCGCGAACTCCGCTAACAACCAGCTTCTGTTTCCCATGTCCGAGCCAAAAACAATTCAGCGCCGCATCAATTTCCGCAAGGCGAACCGAAAGATGACGCGTCGCCGTCATGATATCCCAGCCGACCAAGTTGTCGCCACGAACCCGGAGCTTCTCACCAAGTTCACGACGGAAACCGGGAAGATCCTTCCTCGCCGCGTCACCGGAGTTTCCGCCAAGTTGCATCGTAAAATCAACAACGCGATCAAGCAATCCCGCGCGATCAACCTGCTTCCGTAACCGGTCATTAGTTACTGTTTTACCTTCGAGCCAGCCCGTTCAAAACGGGCTGGCTCTTTGCTTTTGGGGGCTTCCGACCACCGGAAATTCTTCCACAACTTTTACCTTGGAGCGGTCCGATTCACTTTCTACATTCCGCCCGGCGCAAGCCGCTACCCATGGCCAAACAAGATTTCACCATCCTCAACAAGCTCGGCATCCACGCCCGTCCCGCCGCGCAGTTTGTCAAAACGGCCAATCGCTTCCAGTCCGACATCTTCGTCGAGAAGGATGGCGAGGAAGTCGATGGCAAGAGCATCATGGGCCTCATGATGCTCGCCGCCGGCCACGGCTCGATCATCTCTGTCAGTGCCGATGGCTCCGACGCCGACGCCGCGCTCAATGCCATCGCCGACCTCATCACTCGCAAATTCGAGGAAGACTGAAGGACCGCGAAATTCATTTCGCCCGAATCACTCTTCATACAACTCGATCGGCAACCCATCCGGATCCGCGAAAAACGTAAACCGTTTTCCGGTTAGTTCATCCACCCGGACCACCTCCACCGCCAGACCTCTAGCCGTTAGTCTGGCCACCTCCCCGTCCAGATCCCGGACCGTGAACGCCAAATGCCGCAGCCCGCACGCCTCTGGATAGGAAAGCCGTTCCGGTGCTGCTGGAAATGAGAACAATTCAATCTGCGTGCCGCCTGGAATTGCTAGATCCAGTTTGTAGGAATCCCGCTCTGCCCGATAGATTTCCGAAATGATCCCGAATCCTAACACCTCGGTGTAAAACCGCTTGGACACCGGGTAGTCCGAGCAAATCACCGCCACATGATGC
The DNA here is from genome assembly GCA_043735445.1 of Akkermansiaceae bacterium. Lineage (GTDB taxonomy): Bacteria > Verrucomicrobiota > Verrucomicrobiia > Verrucomicrobiales > Akkermansiaceae > Luteolibacter. The sequence goes on from JAYTEI010000316.1 coordinate 11,688, forward strand.
AATCCGGAAACGGTCATCGCGCGTTAGCTCTGTCCACCTCCATGCAGCCCCAACCATCTGGCTCACCTCCGAACGAGCGGGCGATTTCATCCAACGAGAGTTCCATGGCAGTGATTTCCTCAAGAGTCGGCACCATCCGGACATGCACCGCAGTTAGCCACGCGTTCGTTTCGTTCAGAAAGTCATGATCGGCCCAGTAGCCCTGGTTACGGGCGACTTCCTTAAACGTGAGCGCATCCTCCTCACTCGCGAACAAATGGTGAAAGTCGAGGTGCCGCGCCTTGGTTAGATCGTCGCCATCATTGGCCATCCGCCGCAAGACATCGGCATTTTCCTCCTCCGGCGAGTCATTTCCAACCGCGCCTAACATTCGCTTGATCCAATTCAGATGCTCTTTCACCGGATCAGGCTGTGGACAAACCCACGCTGCGTCAAGACTCCGGAGAGCGAAGTCCATGCTCCACAAGATCGCCAACCCGACTGCGGATTTTTCGAAAATGGTTCAAGGCGCACAAGGAGAAGTCGCAGCTTAAAACCCCTCAGAAAAACCATCGTGTTTACGAATCCTTAAAGGCATTTGACTTCAGTCTGTTCTTTCACCAGTTCCGGCCATGAGTTTTATTCCCGGAAACGAGCGGACTGAAGTTCTCAACTGCATTTTCACCCATGATCGTCCGCACCCGCTTCGCCCCCAGCCCCACAGGACGGCTGCACCTCGGTCACGTATTCGCGGCGCGGGTGGCGCACTCTCTAGCAAGGGACGCGGGTGGAGTTTTCCTGCTGCGTCATGAAGACATCGACGGCCCGCGCGTGCGCGAGGAATTCTATCAGGGCATCGAGCAAGACCTCACTTGGCTCGGGCTAACATGGGATGGCGAAGCGCTGCGGCAAACCTCCCGAATCGTCGCCTATGACGCCGCACTGGAGTCGCTGCGCGAAATGAATCTCATCTATCCGTGCTTCTGCACCCGCCGGGAAATCCAACAGGAATGGGCACAGATGGGCGCGGCTCCCCAAGGCCCGGAAGCACCCACTTATCCCGGCACCTGCCTGAAACTAACTGCTCACGATCGCCACGCCAAGCTCCGTGCAGGCAGTGCTTGCGCGTGGCGGTTAGACACCCGCCGGGCCGGCGATCTCGCCGGTCCCCTCACCTTCCGCGACCTTCGCTGCGGGGAACTTTCCGTGAACCCCGAATTGTTAGGCGACGTGGTGCTCGCCCGCAAAGACATCGGCACCGCCTATCACTTGGCGGTGGTGGTGGACGATGCGTTTCAGCAAATCAGCCACGTCACCCGTGGTGAAGATTTGTTATCAGCCACCCATGTCCACCGTTTGTTGCAAGTGCTGCTAGAGCTTCCCGAGCCCATTTATTTTCATCACACACTGGTGCTGGATGCAGCCGGCCAACGCCTCGCGAAACGCAATGACTCCCAGTCGATCCAGACGCTGCGAGACAGCGGGATGACGCCCGCAGAGGTATTAGCGCTGGCTGACCGCTAGATTTCGGTGAGGAGTGTCCCTTAAGTCAAACGTCTCGCAGATAGTCGTAGTTGGCGCGTGGTTCACACGAGGTCAGTGCCTCCAATTTCCACACTTCACGCACGTCCTAATGAAACGGGAGAATGTGGTCAATGAGACTGTCTGGCAGAACCTTGGCCATGTCTTTCCGATGTAAGCGATCCGGGCCTTGGAACAATCTCACTCCAGCCCCTTGAGGATCTGCCGCCGCACCTCGACGATGTCGAGCTCGCCGGTGTGGCGCCAGAGGATTTTACCGCCGGGGGCGACGAGCACGGAGTGCGGTAGGGCACCGGACCATTCGGGGTCGATCGCTTGGGCCATCGCGTCTGGGTTACCGCCGGTCCAGTGGAAGTTGTTAGTGGTGCGACCTTCTGCTTCTAACGACTTCGCAGTGGGAGCGGGCAGCGCGGCGTGGCGGGCTTCGAGGAATTTGGAAACGGCGGCGCGTTGGTCAACCGGATCAAGACTGATAGAAATGAATTCCACGGGCCGATTCTGGAACCGGCGACCGGTGTCCACGAGTTCGGGAAACTCCTTCACACAAGGGCCGCAAGTGGTGGACCAGAAGTTGATGAGGCGGAGATTCTTGGAGCCGTTAGCTCGGAGTTTTTTTGAAAGTTCCTCATCGAGATCCGCCACGGTGACGGGGCGCTTTTCCCAAGCCGCTTGGTCGGCGGCGACGTTGGCTTGCTTGAACAACCATTTCGTGGAGCAGCCAAACGAGCGGGTGACGGGTTCTTTAATCTCAGTCCCAGCGAGTAGGGCGTCGAGCGCGTCGCGCAGATAGCTTTTATCCACCGCTCCGGACTTGCGCCCGGCATCGTCCATCCGGCCGGTGTAGCGGAGCTTGCGGGCGGCATCGAACAGGAAAACATGAGGAGTGGATTGGCCGCCACAGGCGGTGACAAATTGCTGTTTCTCGCCATCAAACAGGTAGGGGAAGGTCCAGCCGAAGTCTTTGGCAAACGGGGCCATTTCCTCAAATGAATCGGAAAATGGCGAGTAACCCAACTCGTCCGGCGTGAGGCTGGCGGCGTTATTTCCGTTCACAGCCACCAGTGCGACGCCCTTGTCTTTGTAGTCCTGATAGATGCTCTCGGTGCGGACGGCTGCGGCGACGGCGTCCGGGCAATGGTTGCTGGTGAATATCACGCACAGCAGTTTGGCATCCTTAAAAGCGGCGGGCGTGTAGGTCTTGCCGTCAGTCGCAGGCAGCGAGAAATCCGGCAGGTCCGCACCGACCGCGAGAACCTTTGGCACATCCTGCCCTAACACCGGCAGCACCAGCGCCGCCGCGATCCCTAAAAGTAAGTTCAGTTTCGTCATGCAGGTGAATACCCACCGGGCTGGCAGTTTCCTGCAAGAAATTTCACCTAACGCCGTCTGGTGGCTGAAATGGGCGAGGCGCGGAACCTTAGTTCTGACCCGAGCCGCGCTCACTTGCATTTTGCAGGATGAACTCTGGAGTCGTTGCAGATTGCCTGTCGCGGTTCACTCGGAAAATTGAAACCCGTTGAAATCACGGGCCTCGGCGCGATCTTGACCACTGGAACACGAACTGCAAATCACAAGCCAGTTGACGCGCTATCAGCCAGAGACTCTCTCGTGCTGAAGCGCACCGACCCAACCAAACCATAACATTATGAAACATCTATTTCTACCCATCCTCCTCGGCTGCGCCGCGCTGCTGCCTGTTAGCCGTTTGCAAGCGGTCGAAACGTTCGGTGATTTCAAACCCGGTCAGACATTCACCCTTACCGTGACGGAGCGCCACACATCCCGGACTAAGGGCTTCAAGGTCACTGATAACGTCAGGGTTCCTGATGGGATTCCCGACTTCAAAGTCGGCGATCCGGTCAAGTTTACCATCGGCAGCAACGGTCAATTGAAGGGTCCTGGGTTCCGGATCACCTACCGGAGCGACTGCGGGAGATATAACTTATACGCCAACAGACCTACCCTCAACACAACCAAGGGAAGTGTCGCTACCGTTTACAAGAGTTCCACGGACAAGCCGGTTAGAGCGGCTATGAGCTTCGACCGTCTCACCTTCTCCGGCATCATTCCGGTGACGACGAGCGTTGACTATGTCTTTAAGAAATAAGCCGACGCTGGCTCTCTAAAACCGCGTGAGCCGGTAGGGGTTTCGGCCCGACCGGCGCACGCGGTTTTCTCGTTTTAGCGGTTGCGGTGTTAGCCCCACGAATTGATTCCGTGTTTTCCCTTTTCAAGATGGGGGGGACTCCGCTTTGATCCGTCAGCCCCAATCTCGCATGCCCCACCGACCCAAAGATCCCCGTCCCTTCAAGCGCGCCATCCTCAAACTCAGCGGTGAAGCCCTCCGCGGAAGTGGCTCGCGGGACAACATTTCGCCGGAAATTGTGGACCGGATCGCCTTAGAAATCCGCGAGGCGGTGCAAGGCGGACTGCAACTCGGAATCGTGGTGGGCGGCGGAAATTTCTGGCGCGGCGCGAGTGCATCCGCCCGTGGGATGGACCGCGCGACCGCTGACTACGTCGGCATGTTAGCCACCGTCATGAACGCGCTCGCCCTCGAAGGTGCCCTCGAACATCACGGCGTGACCTGCGTGGTGCAGTCCGCCATCGAGATGAAAAACGTCGCGGAAACTTTCATCCGCCGCAAGGCTGAGCGGCAGTTAGACGAGGGCAAGGTGGTGATCTTCGCCGCCGGCACTGGCAATCCATTTTTCTCGACCGACACCACCGCCGCCCTACGCGCCAGCGAAATGGGGGCCGATGTGATCCTCAAAGCGACCCAAGTGGACGGCGTTTACAACTGCGATCCGCGCGGCAATCCCGATGCCGTGCGCTATGAAACGGTGACCTTCCAAGAGTGCCTAACCAAGCGCCTCAACGTGATGGATGCCACCGCGTTCAGCCTGTGCATGGACAACCATGTGCCCATCATCGTCTTCGATCTCGCCCCGCACGGGAATCTCTCGCACGCGCTGCGCGGCCTGCCGATCGGCACGCTGGTCCACGGCGAATGAATTTCCCCAGGCAACCGCTGAAAACTCAAAAACTGAAACCTGAAATTTTCCCATGGACCCTGAAGAAGCCATTTTCGAAGTCGAAGACGCGATGAACAAGTGCGTCGATTATCTCATCCACGAGTTCGCCGGCGTGCGCACCGGCAAGGCCAGCCCGGCCTTGATCGAGAACCTCGATGTTCACGTCCACGCCTACGGTGCGGTTTCAAAATTGAAGAGCCTCGCCGTGATTAACTCGCCCGAGCCACGGATGTTAGTGGTGCAGCCCTTCGATCCGGCGACCACCCGCGACATCGAGCGGGCGATCCGCGAGTGCAAGTTAGGTCTCAACCCCGCCGCCGCTGATCGCTCGATCCGGGTGCCGATCCCAGAGCTATCCGAAGAACGCCGCCGGGACATGGTCAAGATGATCAAGCAGCTCGCGGAAGAAGCGAAAGTCCGCCTCCGCGCCGCCCGCAAGGCCGGCATCGACACTTCGAAAAAGATGAAGGTGGACAATTTCATCACCGAAGACAGGCAGAAGGATTTTGAAAAGAACGTCCAGGATCTGACTAACAAATATACGAAGAAGATCGAAGACCACGCGGTCGCGAAAGAGGCGGATCTGATGAAGGTGTGAGATAAGGCGCCGGGAGGACTCGTCCCGGCTAACATCGACGAGACGTCCATGCCCGAACGGGGGTGAAAAAGGTGACGGGAAACACGGTGGCTACTTTTCGCAGCGCACCCACGGTGAGGCAGGTCATCCGGGCGATGAAAATCACGCGCGTCCTCCCCAGCGCAAGGGAATGAAGCTGAAGGAAGTGTCGTTTTGGGCAATCTTAGCGGAGGAAACCGATCCGCTGGGCTGCGGCTCACCAGCAAGCCAGTGACCACTCTGGAGGAGGCCCGGCGGATTCTCTGTCTAACGTATCTCGGGCGGCAGTGCCCGGACTTGCCGTGTGGCTGTGTGTTTGAAGAGGCGGAGTGGAAGTGCTGTTAGTTGCTCCGCTCTATCGACTGCTACGGCGACCACTCGCGCTAGCCGAGGATCTGTGTGTAAAGATCAGGGTAGCGCCAACGGCTAATTTCTAAGATCCCTCCGGGACTGCAAATGTGTTCGCTTGAACATTTATGAATCTCCCCGTAAAATCCCGGCATGACTTCTTCACCGGTGGAAATCCTCAGACAGCAATTGCGCGACAAGTTCCCGCAGGCGCATGGCGTGCGGCTCGATCCGGCACCGTTTGTGGCGGCGGGCAAGCCTTTCAATGCCGCCGCTTTTCCCGCCGGCGCGATCTCGGAAGTGCTGCCCACCGGTCCGGTCGCGGGGATTTTGCTGATGGTGGCGGGCCTGCTCGGTGAGCCGGAGGAAGCGAGTCCGCATCCCGAACTGGTGCTGGTGGATGGTGCGGATGCGTTTGATCCCGGTTCGTTCGGCGGCTTGGCCTGTTCGAAATTGTTGTGGGTCCGCTGCCGCTCGGCGCTGGAAATGATCCGGGCGGCGGATCTGCTAGTGCATGATGGCAATGTGCCGTTTGTCCTGCTAGATGCGACCGGCCTAGCCCGCCGAGATCTTGCCGCGCTGCCCGCCTCGGCCTGGTGGCGGTTGAAGCAACGGGTCGAAGCCACTGGCGGACGGCTAGTGGTGCTCGCACCCTTTCCGTTAGTGCCGTGCGCCAGCCTGCGCTTGGCGCTCTCCGCAGGCTTGTCGCTGCGGGATTTCGACAGCCCGCGCGAGGAGTTGCTACACCGCCTGCAAGTCCTGCCGGAAGGACTGCGCCGCGCCACCTGATCGCCATGTTCGCCGCGTTCCATATCCCGGATTTTCCGCTCGTCGCCGCGCTGCGCAATCAGCCGCAGTGGGAGGGATTTCCCTGTGCCATTCTCGCGATCCGCTCGCCGCATGAAGCTCAGGAAAAACTCCCGCTGCTCGCGCTCAATGAGATCGCCCGGGCGACCGGCATCCACCCCGGCTGGCCGCTCAACCGCGCACTCGTCCGCTGCCCGGACCTGCGGATTTTCCCCCGCGATCCGGCGGCGGAGAGCGCGCTGCGCGACGAGTTGATCGAACTCGCCGAGTCCCTAACACCGGACGTGGAAATCACCGCTGCGGATGCGGTGGTGCTGGATCTATCCGGCAGAAAGACGCCCATCGGCACCATCCCGCAGGTCTGGCAGGCGTGGGCAGAGACGCCGGATCTCGCCCACTTGGCCGCCCGCCATGAGGCCACGCGAGGCCGCGTCATTTCTCCGCCGGATCTCTCGCCATTGCCGTTAGCCGTGCTTGGTTCGCTGGCTGGAAATCATCCGTCACTCGCGCTGCTAGAGCTGTGGGGATTGAAGACGCTGGGCGAGTTTATGAAATTGCCGCAGCAGGAATTGATCGAGCGCCTCGGGCCGGAAGTCGGGAAATGGCATGATGTTTTGCACGGGAAAACCTGCCGTCTGCTGCGACTTCACCGCCCGCCGGAATCGTTCGCGCAGACGTTCGACTTCGAGGATCCCGTGGTCGCGCTCGACCCGTTAGCCTTCGCCCTCAAGCGGCTGCTCCACACGCTCGCCGGGCGCTTGGCATCCCGCCATCTCGCCGCGAGTTGTCTCGATTTCCGGCTAGTGTTAGAATCCGGCAGTGGCCTCGCGCGGCGGGTGCGGCTGCCCGAACCGCAGACCGCAGTGGAGGGAATGTTAGCGCCGTTGCAGACCTTGTTAGAATCGATCCAACTCGATGCGGCGGTGGCCAGCTTGCAGCTCGATGTGGAAACCACCTTCGCCACGGCGGCGCAGCGCGAATGGTTCGGCCGCCACTTGCCGCAGCCGGAGCGCTGGGCGGAAACGCTGGCCAAACTGGAGGCGTTGTTAGGCTCCGGGCGGGTCGGCATTCCGGTGCCGCCCGAGTCATTTCGCCCGGACTCTTTCAGCCTGCATCCGGCGGCTGTTGCCGCTCCGCCGACCCGTCCGGATTGCCCGGTCCCCTTGCACCGGTTCCGCCCGCCGCGGGAAATCGCCGTGGCTTATGAATCGCGCGACCGCCAGCCGTGGCCGCTCGCCCTGCTTAACGGCCCGCATCCCGGCGAGATCATCGACCGCCGCGGGCCGTTCCCCGCATCCGGCACTTGGTGGGATCCGGCCGACGCATGGCAGCGGCTGGAGTGGGACGTCCAGCTCGCCAGCCAGCATCTGTTACGCCTCGTTTTCCAAACGCCGGACCGCTGGCAACTGGAGGGAATCTATCAGTGAAATTTGCTGAGCTCCACGCCCACTCTGCCTTCTCGTTCTTGCAAGGCGCGAGCCAGCCGGAAGCGATGATCCGGTGCGCCGCAGAACTCGGCCACGACACCCTCGCCATCACCGATCGCGCGGGGTTTTACGGCTCGGCCCGCGCCCATCACGCGGCCCAGGAATGCGGCATCCGCGCCATCGTCGGCTGCGTGCTGGATCTGCCCGACGGCTCGCGGTTTCCGGTGCTTTGCGCCTCGCGCGATGGCTACCGGATGTTGTCCCGCCACCTCACGGATCGCCACCTATCACCCGGCGAGGAGCATGAAATTTTCCGCCCCGGAAATCATCTGCTAGCCCTCACTGGCGACCGCGACGGACCGCTGTGCCGCCCCTTGTTAGCCAATGACCGGCCCGCCGCCTTGCTCGCCGCCGAGCGCCTGATCCAGCTCTTCGGCGCGGGAAATGTCTATGTGGAACTCAACCGCCACGGCCTGCGCGATGACGGGCGGCTGAACCGCCAACTCGCCGATCTAGCGGCCCATCTGCGGATGCCGCTGTTAGCCAGCAACGCGCCGCTGCATGCCACTCGCGGCGAGCGCCGCTTGGCCGATGCCTTTACCTGTCTCCGCCACCACTTGCCACTCGACCGCGCCGGGCGTTTGCTCGCGCCGAATGGGGAGCGGCATTTGAAATCCCCGCGTGAAATGGCCGCGCTCTTCGCCGATCTGCCAGAGGCGGTTAGTAACACCCGTCGCCTCGCCGGGCGCATCGGTTTCACCTTGGAAAATCTCAATTATCGCTTCCCGGATTTCCCCGACGGCCAGGGCAATCCCTTGTCGCTCACCGAGCAAACGACCATGCTCCGCCGCCTCGCCTACGCTGGAGCCACGCGCCGCTACGGCGTTTGCAGTGACAAGGTGAAGACGCAGTTAGAACACGAATTGGCGATGATCCACCGCCTCGGCTTTCCCGGTTATTTCCTGATCGTCCATGATCTCATCGAGTTCGCGCGAGGCCGTGGCATCCTCTGCCAAGGCCGGGGATCGGCGGCGAACTCGGTGGTCTGCTACGCGCTCGGCATCACCGCCGTCGATCCCGTCGGCGGCGGCTTGTTGTTCGAGCGGTTTCTATCAGACAACCGCAAAAGCTGGCCGGACATCGACATCGACTTCCCCTCCGGCGACCGCCGCGAGGAGGTGATCCAGCATGTTTTCAAAAAATATGGCGCGCGTAACGCCGCGATGACCGCCAACGTCATCACCTACCGGGCGAAATCCGCGTTCCGCGAAATGAGCAAGGTGCTTGGCTTCCCGCCATCAGTCGCGGAGCGGTTTTCCGGCAGTGCCTCGTCGTTCCGCGGCGAGGACTCGCGCGACGAGAGCAAGCCGGACCGCGAGGCGGAATTCGAGGACCGCATCGCCAGCATCCTGCCGCCGTCGCACCCGCGGCTGCCCGCGCTCGCCCATCTCTATCAGTCGGTGTTAGGAATGCCGCGCCACCTCGGCCAACACTCCGGCGGGATGATCGTTTGCGATCACGGGCTGGACGCCGTCGTCCCGCTGCAACCGGCCACCATGGCAGGCCGCACCGTCGTCCAGTGGGACAAGGACGATTGCGAAGACATGGGCATTGTGAAAATCGACCTGCTAGGCCTCGGCATGTTAGCGGCGATGGAGCACGCGCTGGAAATCCGCTCGCGCCGCGGCCAGCCGATCGACCTGGCCACCATCCCCAAAGATGATCCGGCCGTTTTCGAAATGCTGGGCCGCGCGGACACCATCGGCACTTTTCAAGTCGAGAGCCGGGCGCAGATGGCGACCTTGCCGATCATGCGGCCACAGACGTTTTACGATCTCGCCATCCAAGTCGCGATCATCCGCCCGGGGCCGATCGTCGGCGATCTGGTCCACCCTTACCTCAACCGCCGCAACGGCCACGAGAAGATCGACTTCATTCACCCCGCCTGTGAGGAAATTCTTGCGCGCACGTTAGGCGTGCCGCTGTTCCAAGAACAAGTGCTGCGGATGGCGATGGCCGTCGCCGATTTCACCGGTGCCGAGGCCGACGAACTGCGCCGGGCGATGGCCTTCAAACGCAGCGACGACCGCATGGAAAAAGTGACGGGAAAACTCCGCACGCGGATGACCGAACGCGGCGTCTCGGCCGAGGTGCAGGCAAAAATCGTTGGCTCCATCGGCTCGTTCGCGCTCTATGGATTTCCCGAGAGCCACGCGATATCCTTCGCCCTCATCGCCTATGCGAGCTGCTGGCTCAAGGTCCACCATCCGGCGGAATTCTACGCCGGACTCATCAACAACCAGCCGCTGGGTTTCTACTCAGTCCACACGCTGATGCAGGACGCGAAGCGCCACGGCATCCGCATTCTGCCAGTTTCCTGCCTGCTGAGCCGCGAGCTAACGGAAGTGGAAACCGATACCACCCTCCGCCTCGGCCTGCGCGGCCTCAAAGGACTCACAAGCACGACCCGCGCCCGGCTCGTTAGAGAAAGGGCGGAAAAATCCTTCACCTCGCTGGAGGATTTCCTCGCCCGCGTCCGCCCGACCACCAAGGAAAAACGCCTGCTCGCCCAAGCCGGGGCGTTGAACGGGCTGCCGCAAGTCGGGCATCGGCGCGAAGCCCTGTGGCAAGTCGAGCTGCCGCTCTACGACGACCTGCTAGTGCCGCGCCATCCTTTCCGCCAAGCCGTGCTCCCGCCGATGTCGATGGCCGAGCGCCTATCCGCAGATTTCACCACCCAAGGATCTTCCACCGGCCCGCACCCCATGCAGCTCTGGCGCGAGCACTCCGGCACCCGCCAGATTCTCCGCGCCCGGGATTTGCAAAACCTCCCTCACGGCATCCCCGTGACCGTCGCCGGTTTGGCAATCTGCCGCCAGCGCCCCGGCACCGCCAAGGGCCATTGCTTCATCTCCCTCGAGGACGAGACCGGCATCGCCAACCTGTTTGTCCCGCAGAAAACCTTCCACCGCTTGCGCCAAGTCATCACCAGCGAGTCGTTCCTGTTAGCCAATGGCATTCTCCAACGCTCCGAAGGCGACCAGCCGACCGTTTACGTCCTCCACGTCGAGCCGTTGTGCGGGATCGAGCCGGAGCACGCCACGCGCTCGCATGATTTCCACTGATCACCAGAGTCCCCAAAATAACAGCAAACGGCTCCGGGCAGAATGCCCGGGCCACCGTGGCGCGGGCATCCTGCCCGCCGCCTTGCTTCAGATGGGGATCATCTCAAGCCACCGCTGGAACAAGGGCGAGGTCAGGTGTTCTAAAATACTGGTCCAGATCGCATCCATTGCATAGTCCGTCACGGGTCTTGCCATGTCCCGCAGGATACCAAGCCAAGGCCGCTCAAACACTTTTGGAGAATGTAAACGTTTTGTCCATCGACGATTCCTGGCTCCATTTGGATGATATCACCCGGCCCCACCCGCAGCGCATCGCAGGCTCCTTGCGGAAAGGTCGCCTGTCGTTTACTGGTGAGTTTGATGTGGGGCATGGAGTTCGGTAAAGCGAATCCACCTTACTCGGCAACAGAAAAGTAAGGCTGAATTCAGCTCATGTTGTCGTCAGCTTCACCAGCAGATCATCGCTGTCCACTTGGTCGCCTTTCCTGACGAGGACTTCGGAAATGGTGCCATCGCTGCTTGCACTAACAGTGGTTAGCATTTTCATGGCCTCAAGAATGATGAGCTTGTCGCCCGCCTTGACTTGCTGGCCGACGGATACGGCGACTTCGGTAACCATCCCTGGCATCGGCGCACAGGCTTGGGCGGCATCCGCTAGATCGCCTTTAGCTCGGGCGGCCGTGGAGACGGCTTTGAGGGAATGGTCGGCCACCACGGACTCGCGCGGCATGCCGTTGAGTTCGTAAAATAATGCGCGGCGACCGGCCGAGTCGGCCTCGCCGATGGAGATGAGTTTAATAATTAGAATTTTCCCGGTATCGATCTCAATCTCGATTTCCTCGCCGATGTGCAGGCCGTAGAAAAACGCGGGAGTGGGCAAGCCACTGAGGTCATCATACTTCGCGCGGAACGCCGTGAAGTCGGCAAACACTTGCGGATACATCAAGTGCGAGTAAAGGTCGTCGTCGCTTGCGGGGCGACCGAGCTTGGTGGTTAGCTCGGTGCGAGTTGATTCGAGATCGATGGGATCTGCCAGCTCGCCGGGCCTGCGGGTGGTGGGCTTGCGGTTGCCTAACACCACGCGTTGCACTTCCACCGGCCAGCCGCCGTCGGGTTGGCCGAGGCCCCCGGCCAGCATGTCGATCACGCTCTCCGGGAAGTCGATGGAGCCGGGTTTGAGCTTAGGCACATCCGCCGCCTTGATGCCGCGAGTGACGAGAAACATACACATATCTCCGACGACTTTGGAGGATGGTGTGACTTTAACGATATCCCCGAAAAGCACATTCACCTCAGCATAGGTGCGGGCGATTTCGCGCCAGCGGTGGCCGAGGCCCATCGCATTCGCCTGCTCGCGGAGATTGGTGTATTGGCCGCCGGGCATTTCGTGTTCATACACTTCCGCCGTGCCGGAGCGCGGGGCGGAATCGAACGGCTTATAGAATGTGAGGACCTCCTCCCAGTAGTCAGAAAACTCGTTGAGTGAGTTGAAGTCGAGGCCGGGATCGCGCTCGGTATTGGCGAGTGCAGCGGAGATAGAATTAAGGTTCGGCTGCGAAGTGGAGCCTGACATCGACGAGATCGCCAAGTCCACGATGTCCACGCCGGCCTTGGATGCGGCGAGCACGGAGGCGGAGTTGATGCCGGAAGTGTCGTGAGTGTGGAAATGAATTGGGAGGCCAGTTTCCTCCTTCAAGGCGGTGACAAGCTTGAACGCGGCGTGCGGTTTGCAGAGTCCGGCCATGTCCTTGATGCAGATCATGTGCGCACCCATCCGTTCGAGTTCCTTGGCTTTCTCGATATAGTATTTGAGTGAATACTTATCTCGTCGCACGTCAGTGATATCACCCGTGTAACAGATCGCGGCTTCGCAAATCGCCTTACCATGATCGCGGACGGCTTGCATCGCCACTTGCATGTTAGGTAAGTAGTTGAGCGAATCGAAAATTCTAAAGATATCCATCCCGGAGTCCGCTGCGTGTTTGACGAATCCGGCGACGACGTTGTCCGGGTAGTTTGAATAACCAACCGCGTTGGAGCCGCGGAATAGCATTTGGAAACAAATGTTAGGCACCTTCTCGCGCAAGCGGCGGAGGCGGTCCCACGGGCACTCACTGAGGAAGCGCATCGCGGTGTCGAAGGTCGCGCCGCCCCACATTTCCAGCGAGAATAGCTGCGGCACGCGGTGGGCGACGGCCTCGGCCACGCGCAACATGTCGAAGCTGCGCATCCGGGTGGCGATGAGCGACTGGTGGGCGTCGCGGAGGGTGGTGTCGGTGATCAGCAAGCGTTTTTCCGCGAGGATCCACTGTGCAAATTTCTCGGGACCGAGTTCTAGCAGGACATCGCGGCTGCCTTTTGGGACTTTTGCTTGGTGTTCGATGACCAGTGAGTTAGGGACCAGGGCTTTAGGCATCGCGGCTTCGGGTTTCCAGCCTTTGGTCGTCGGATTGCCGTTGAGCGTGATATCAGATAGATAAGATAAGGTGCGAGTCGCGCGGTCGCGGCGGCGTTTGAATTGAAACAACTCCGTCTTGGTATCGATCAGCTTGGTGTGCGCTTGGCCACTGCGGAAGGTCTCGTCGGCAATGACATTTTCGAGAAATGGGATATTCGTTTTTACCCCACGGATGCGAAACTCGCGGAGGGCGCGGTCCATCCGTTGGCACGCCATCGGGAAATCGCGGCCCATCGCAGTGACCTTGACTAACATTGAGTCATAGTAGGGCGTCACGACCGATCCTGCATCGCCGGAGGCTGCGTCTAACCGGATGCCGAAGCCTGCCGCCGAGCGGTAGTTCAGGATCCGCCCGTAGTCGGGTGAGAAATTTTTCTCAGGATCCTCGGTGGTGACGCGGCATTGAATGGCAAACCCGATGCACGGCATTTGCTCCTGCGGCGGAATTGCAATTTCATCACTAAATAGCGAATGACCTGCGGCTACTAGAATTTGCGAACGCACCAAGTCGATGCCTGTGACGCACTCAGTCACCGTATGCTCGACTTGGATCCGTGGGTTCATCTCGATGAAGAACCAATCGTTCTGATCCATATCATAGAGAAACTCGACGGTGCCCGCATTGTCATAACCGATGCCTTTCGCCAGCGCGACGGCGGCATCACAGAGTTCCTTTCTAACTTTCGGATCGAGGTTCACCGCCGGCGCGACTTCGACGACTTTCTGATAGCGCCGTTGCACCGAGCAATCGCGCTCGTGGAGATGGACGACGTTGCCGTGTTGGTCGCCGAGGATCTGCACCTCGATGTGTTTGGCGCGGGAAATGTAGCGCTCGAGAAAGACCGCGTTGTTGCCGAATGCGTTGAGCGCCTCGTTCTGAGCTTCGGCTAACAGGCCGGCGAGCTGCGAGGGTTTTTCCACCACTCTCATGCCGCGGCCACCTCCGCCGAATGCGGCCTTGATGATCAGCGGGAAGCCGATCTGATGGGCCGCAGTTAGAGCTTGGTCGGGATCGGTGATCGGCTCTTCGGTGCCCGGCAAGGTCGGCACGCTGAAGCTATGGGCCAGCGCGCGGGCCGCCGTCTTATCGCCCATATTTTCCAACAGATCCGGCGACGGGCCGATGAACACAATGCCCTCGCGCGCACACGCCCGAGCGAAGGCGGCGTTTTCCGATAGAAACCCATAGCCGGGGTGGATCATCGTTACGCCCTTCTGTTTCGCCAGGGTCACGATGCCTTCCACGTCGAGATACGCGCCGACCGGCCCCTTCGAGGAGTCGAGCTGATAGGCCTCGTCCGCCTTGAACCGGTGGATCGAAAACCGGTCCTCCTCCGCGAAAATTGAGACGGTCCGCAGACCCAGTTCGTTAGCCGCACGGAAAATCCGAATGGCGATTTCACCGCGGTTAGCGGCCATTAATTTTCCGGGCTGGCGTTGGGCTTCAAGCATCGTGGATGCTTTTAAACGCGTCCGGGCGCTTCGTGAAGCGGAAATCCCAGCGGATTTCACTCCCCGCCCTTGCTCGTCCGGTGGCCGGGCTTCGCCAGGATCTCGATGTAAACCGAAGCGCACTGACCGGCCGCTGCTAGATCGATGGCCGGGACGATTTCCTCGACGTGCTTGGACTCCGGCTCCGCTTCGCCTTGGCCGACCTTGCAGTTGAAGTCCCAGAAATCCACGCCTTCCGGCAGTGGCTTTTTGCGCTCGCGCTTGAGGTATTTCCGCACGTCGCTCTTGATCTGCTCGACGACGCGGGCCGGCTGATGTTTCTCGGCGGTGAGGGGAAAGATTTTTTTCATGGCGGAGGTTGTGTCGGGAGAGTGCTCGGAGTTCAAGCTTTAGCTTGTTGTAGGGCGTCGCTAGTTTCCCGGATGGCCATTGAGACTATCGCGGGGTTTTCCCCGAACATTCATGAAAGTGCGTTCGTCGCCGCGAGTGCGGATGTGATCGGGCGGGTGACTTTGCATGAAGAGACGAGTGTTTGGTATAACTCCACGCTGCGCGGGGATATCAATGAGATTGTCATCGGCCCGCGGTCGAATGTGCAGGACAACGCGGTGATCCATCTAGCAGACGACTATGGCTGTTACATCGGTGAGTTGGTGACGGTGGGGCACTCGGCAATCCTGCATGCCTGCACGGTGAAGGACGAGGTGCTGATAGGAATGGGGGCGATCGTGCTCGACGGCTCGGTGATCGGCGAGCGCTCGATCATCGGCGCGGGCGCACTGGTGACGGGCGGCACGATCATTCCGCCGGGGTCGTTGGTGTTAGGATCGCCGGCCAAAGTGGTGAGAGCGCTGTCGCTGGACGAGCAATTGAAGATCCGGACCTGGGCGGACAAGTATGTGCTTGGTTCGAGAATCTATCTGGAGCGCTGACTTCAGTCGGCGTGTCCACGGAAGATGCCGACTGAAGTCAGCGCTCCGTGAAGAATGGATTGCTGGCGCGCTCCTCGCCGAGGGTGGTGGCCGGGCCGTGGCCGGGGAGCAGGATCGTGGCGTCTGATAAGGGTGTTAGGACTTGTTTCAAACGCTGCAACGCGTGCTGATAGTTTCCCGGTCCGTCGCAGCCGCCGATGGAGCCGGCGAAGAGGGCATCGCCGGTTACGAGGACCGGCAGGGCGAGGCCATTAATATAGTAGCCGAGCGCGGGATTGGCATGGCCTGATAGATCGCAGGCGCGGATGGTGAGTGAGCCGCAGTGAATCGACTCGCCGGTATGCATAAGACGGGCATTCTTAATGTTAGGACCGTGGACCTCGATTC
>JAYTEI010000317.1:0-2849 GCA_043735445.1 Akkermansiaceae bacterium
CTCAAGGTTTTCGCCTGCGCCTCGGCGATGTGGCCGCGCCGGACGACGGCGTTTTGAAGTCGGTTGTTAATCCGCCGCGAGGTGCAATAGGCGACGCAAAAAAACAGGAGCGCGATGACAAATTTCCCCAAAGCGACGCCCCGTTTCTCGGTGATGGGGAGTCCGCTGATCATCACGGTGTCGTCATACTTGAAGACCTCGAAGGCCCAGATCCACTTGAGGAAGCCCCAAGTCGAGGCGGCGGCTACCGTTAGTTTCTCCGGCCAAGACTTGGCAAGGGTGGTGGTGTCTAACTCGCCGAGCCAGCGAGCCAGCAACCGCCGCTGCGCAGAAACGGCTTGTGACACCCGCAGGATGACCGCCTGTTTGTCCCAGAGGGCGACCCTAACATCGCTGAGTGGCAGCAGCCGCAGATCATCGGCGGGCACCGAATTCGCGCGGGATTCTTGGTTCCGGATGTCGGCATTCACTGCGGCGAGATCATTGGCGATGACGGTTTCCCACGCCGTTAGACGGACGAGTGCGGAGCGCAGGGATTGCAACGCGGTGGCGCGGGCAGCCTGGTTTTTCGGCTCCAGCACGGTTTTGCGGTTCTGGTAAATGTCGGGGCCGTAGGATTCGAGCTGATCGAGCGCTTCCAAGGATTCCACGATGTGCTGGAGGGAATCGACCCGAGTTTCGGTGGCTTCCATTTTGACCCTGGCCAGCGCGAGCGCCGGGGATTGCGCGAGTGGCGTGCCGCCGGGAGTCGCTTTTTCTAGCTGATCCAGAGTGGTCTGCATGCGGGCCTTGGCCACGGTCGCTTCCTGCTGCCGCTTGAGGACTGCGGCGATTTCCTTGCGCAACGCGGTCTGGCGCTCCGCTGCGGCTTTTGTCACTTTAGTTAGGTCTTCGGCGGTGATTCCCGCGCGGTTCTTGGCTAGGGTGATCTGGCGACCGAGCAGGGCAAGCTCGGTTTTGGCGGTCTCGCTCTGGTCTTGCAGCAAGGTGACATTGCTCTGGAGAAACGTGGCCCTAACGGCCAGCAAGCGTGATTTCGCCCGGTCGGCAGTGAGTCGCCATTTCGCCGCGCCACCTGCGCTGGGATCTTGCTCCGCTTCTGCCGTTACTTGTCTGCTAGAGGTCTCAGCCGCCCTTGCTTCTTCCTGGATTTCGGCCAGCGTGCGTCCGAAAAGTTCCAGCGAGGAGCGATAAGAAGCGGCCTTTTCCTGGATCGCATCCTGTTGGTTGACCAACTCATCGAGCATCAAAATCGAGTAGGGCGGCTTGCCGGGAAATCCGCTCCACGCGGCGTCGGCGGCGCGGGCGGCCGCGAGCGCCTTGCGGGCTTCCGGCATGGCGGCAAGGATTTTCAAATGCCGATTGATGCCGAGAATGGTCTGCTCCAAATCCCGCCGATAGTCGGCGAGGACGGCAGGATCAATGCCCTCTGGCAGTTGCGCCTCCGCAGCCGGATCGTTGACGCCGGCAAACGCCGCGCGCGCATCTTTGAGCCATTGTTGGAAGCGGGCCTCGGCGTCGTCGGGTTTCTCGGCTGTGGCCTCCGCCGCGACAGGCTTGGACGGAAGGCCCGGGATTTGCGCCTCTAACGGCGGCGCGACCATTAGCAAAACCAACAAGATCGAGAATCCGCGCAATGTTAGAAATCTCATGGTAAAAATTGAAAACCCGCTGGCGATTCTCACCACGAACTCCATCTGCGGTTCAACCCTTCGTCGCAGGAATTTTCCGGAAAAGTTCATGGCTCACAGATCGCCGCGGTGGTCCTTTTCCAACTGGATTCTATCAGCCAGGTTGCGCGCCTTGACGCTGTTGCGCTTGGCCCAGCGCTCCACGGCCATCTGGCGTTTCTCCGCGCGCTTCCTCAGGGCGGCGATTTCATTCTCGAGGTTGAGGAAATTTTCATAACGCGCGGGATCGAGCGTGCCGGCTTCCACGGCGGCGCGGATCGCGCACTTGGCGTCCTTGCGGTGGCTGCAATCGGAGAACTTGCACTCGGCAGTTAGCGCTTCCACGTCGGCGAAACTGTCGCGCAGCGTCGCCTCGTCGGTCCACATCTGGATCTCGCGCATTCCGGGGTTGTCGATGAGCATACCGGTGCCGGGCAGCGGCACGAGTTCACGTGAAGTGGTGGTGTGGCGACCCTTGCCGGTGGTTTCGTTGCACTCGCTAGTCCACTGCCATTCCTCGCCGTAAAGCTGGTTGACGAGGGTGGATTTGCCGACGCCGCTGGAGCCTACGACGCACATCGTAATTCCCTTTTTGAGATATTTCTTAAGGACCTTGAGTCCATCGCCATTCAACGCGCTGGTGACATGAACGGTCGCGCCGTCCCACAACGCGGCGATTTCTGCGGCGGCTTGCTGGCTTTGTTCCTTGGGAAAAAGGTCGGCCTTATTGACTAACACCACCGCCTTCGCGCCACTGCGGCCGATCAGCATGAAGTAGCGCTCCATCCGCCGGATGTTGAAGTCCGGCCCCGCGTCGGTGACCACCGCGACGTAGTCCACATTCGCGCCGATGACTTGCGCCTGCGAGCTGTTACCCGGCATTTTCCGGGAAAAACACGTCCGCCGAGGCAGCGTGGCGCGGATGATCGACGGCTGGTTTTCATCGCCTAGCTCGACCATCACCCAGTCGCCGACGGCCGGCAAATCCGCGTCGCATACGGCTTCATGCCAGACGCGGCCGCAGAGGATGACGTCGATTTCCTCGCCGCCTTTGAGGAATGCGCCGTAGTTGATCACGGTCTCCCGGATCAGCCGTGCGGGCACCCAGCCCTTGCCGCGATACGCCGCGCTAGCAGTTTCCAAATCGTCATTCCAGCCGAGTTCCTTCAAAGTCATCCG
>JAYTEI010000318.1:0-13577 GCA_043735445.1 Akkermansiaceae bacterium
TTCGATGCCGAGCGGGATATGCCCTAACATTTCCCCGTGGATGCTGTGGATCTGAGCAAAGCCGTCTTCCGGATAGGAGTTCTCCCACAGCTTGCCGCAGTCGTGGAACAGCACGCCGGCGAGGATCAGGTCGCGGTTGAGCTCCGGATAGACCGGGCACAGCGCCTCGGCGGAGCGCATCATTTGGGCGACGTGCTCGACGAGTCCGCCGCGGCGGGCGTGATGGTTTTTTTTCGCGGCGGCCGTGCGCCGGAAGCGGTCGCCCAGGCTTGTGAGGAAATGGGCGCAGAGCCCGTGCAGCCGTGGGTCTGCTAGTGAATCGCAGAGCCGCCGGATTTCCGCGAAGTCGCGGTCTTGTTTTTCCCGGGTCTCGGGGTCGCCTGCTAGAAAGTCCGCGATCGCGTTCTCATCGAGATTGAACCAAGCTAGGTGGTTGGGATTCACGCCGTATTGGTTCTGCGTCCACTCGCCTTCGAGGCGGACGACGGCGTTGTCCGCGAGTTTTTCCGCCGCATCGTGCATCGGCGCGTCCGACCAGATTTTGATCGAAAAATTTCCGGTAGAGTCTGCGAATACCAGTTCGAAATACGGCTTGCCGCCTTTTGTCGTGCGGGTGGCGCGGGACTGGAGTTGGGCATGGATCGCGGCGGCGATTGGGATTTCTCCAGCTTGTTCTTTGACGGCGGCAATGGTGATCGGGCTCACGCGGGCGAGGATGGCAGGTGGCGGCGACGTGTCACGTCTGGAGCAAGAAGCCATTTTGCAGGGCGCAAAAAAAACGTCCGCAGATCGTGGCTTGCCGCGATCACTTCGCGGAATCCAGCACGAAATGGATCAGTCCTTCCACCGTGCAATGGGATTCCACCGGGTGCCGCAGCGGCAATTTTCCGAGAATCCGGTAAACATTGCGCCGCCCCAGGCGCTGCCGTTCTAGCACGCCGCCGGCTTCGAGTTCTGAGATGATTTTCTGCACCGCGCGCTCGGTGATGCCGACCTTGGCCACGACGTCTCGCAGCCGCATTTCTGGATCGGCGGCGAGGCAGAGCAGGACATGCGCATGGTTGGTGAAAAAGGTCCAGCCGACGGCTTCTGGACGAGAAGGTGCAGATTTTTTCATTTTTGCGGTTGACGTTGATACACGCATCGAAATACACGCATTGCAGTTCGTGTGTTTGAATTCAGGTGATTCAACCCCGGAATCTCGAATCCTTCAAGCACCACCACGCATCCACATGGAATTCATCCAATCACTCGCCACCAGCCTGCTTTCACCCATGGTTCTCGCCTTCGCCCTCGGCATTTTCGCCGCGCTGGTGAAGAGCGATCTAAAATTTCCCGACGAACTCTACGCAGCTCTAACGATCTATCTGCTCTTCGCCATCGGCCTCAAGGGCGGCATGAAACTAGAGGGAGTCAGCCTCAGTGTCGTCGGCGGGCCGCTGCTCTGCGCCATCGGTTTGAGCTGCGTCATTCCGATCTGGAGTTTCTATATCTTGAAAGGATTTGTCCGGCTGGATGCGACCAATGCCGGAGCCATCGCCGCGCATTATGGCTCGGTATCTGCCGTGACTTTCAGCGCGGTGTTAGCATTTCTGGAAACCTCGAAAACCCCGGTCGAGGGGTTCATGCCAGCCCTCCTCGCCGTGATGGAGGCTCCAGCCATCATCGTCGCCGTCTTTCTCGCGATGCGGAAATCAAGTGGCGCAAGCTCCCAGCCTAGCGGCTACAAGCACCTCCTGCACGACTTGCTAACAGGCAAGGGAATCATCCTTCTGCTAGGTGGCTTGGTCATCGGCATTGTCTGCGGGAAAAAGGGCTTTGACCAAGTCGCGCCGCTGTTCGACGCCCCGTTCAAAGGCGTGTTAGCCCTCTTCCTGCTAGAGGTGGGACTCATCACTGGCAGCCGTTTGAATGATCTAAAACAGGCCGGCTGGCGGCTCGTGGCGTTCGCACTGGCGATGCCGCTCATGCACGGACTTCTTGGAGCCTACCTCGGAAAATGCTGCGGCCTCGGCCTCGGCGGCAGCACCGTGCTGGCCACGCTGGCCGCCAGTGCATCCTACATCGCGGCTCCGGCTGCCGTCCGCGTCGCCCTGCCAAATGCCAGCCCCGCCCTTTATCTAACGTCCTCACTTGCCATCACCTTCCCCTTCAACATCGTCTTCGGCATCCCGCTCTATCATGAGTTTGCCAAATTTTTCCTCAGCCATTGAACCATGAAAACCAAATACATCATCGCCATCGTCGCCGCTGTATTTCTCACTGGCTGCGCCACCTCGGTGGTCCAGACGAAAGAGTCCCAAGCACCCATCACCCCCGAGCAGGCCATCAGCAAGCTGCGGGAGGGCAACGCCAGATTCGTCGCTGGAAAAAGTCGTCACCGTGATCTCGTCGCGCAATCCAGCAAGACCGCGAGCGGCCAATTTCCCTTCGCCGTCGTGCTCGGCTGCATCGACTCGCGCAGCTCCAGTGAAATCATCCTCGACCAAGGCATCGCAGCAGCATCGTCCGCGACCTAGAGGCGCAGGGGAAACTCGTCGTCCGCAGCGCTCTCTATCATTTGGAGACCGGCAAGGTGGAGTTTTTCCAGTGAATCACCCACCGACTCCCCTCCCGAGCGCAGGCAGGCTCACCCGGAAGGTCGCGCCTGCGCCGGGCACGCTCTCGACCTCGACCGCCCCTTGATGATTTGCCACGATCGCTTGGACGATCGCGAGGCCGAGACCGGAGTGGCCACTCGCCGGGCCGCGCGCGGGATCGATCCGATAGAAGCGGTCGAACAGCCGGGGCAAGTGATCCGCAGAAATCCCCGGACCGTGGTCGGCCACTTCGAGGAAGACGTGGCTGTCATTAGAAAATACGCTCACGCTTGCCTCGCCGCCTGTCTGTTGGTGATGGATCGCGTTAGAAATTAGATTACCGACGACGATTGCGAGCGCGTTTGGATCGGCCAGGCAACGGGCAGTTTGGAGCTTCGGCAGCAGGCGGATCTGGTGTTGATCGGCGAGCGGCTGGAGAAGCTGGATCGCCTCGGCGACGATCACTGATAGATCGACCGCCTCGCGATGGACCGCCGGACAGCCGTCCTGGCGGGCTAACAGCAGCAGCGATTCCACCAGCGTTCTCATGCGGGTGGCGGCGTGGTTGCAGTTGGAAATGATTTCCCGGTATTCGTCCGCCGTGCGCTCGCGTTTGAGGCCGCGCGACGTTTCCGAGAGGATGACGGTTAGAGGCGTGCGGAGTTCGTGCGAAGCGTCGGCGGTGAATTCTCGCTGCCGCAAGATGGCGGCGGCGAGGCGGTCGAAGGTGTCGTTGAGCACTTGGCTCAGGCGGCTCAGCTCATTGTCGGTGTCCGCGATGTCGATGCGTTCTGAGAGTTTGCCACTGGCGATGCGGGAGGCGGTTTGGCTGATTGCCTCGATCGGTTGAATCGCTCGTCCCGCCAGCCACCAGCCGCCGAGCAGGCCTAACAACCATAGCAGCGCACCACTCGCCGAGATCTGCCAACCGAGCCGGAGCAGCGCCGCGCGGTCGGCGGAAATGTCCCGCCCGACGACGACTCGGAACCCGCGCGGTCCGCCGTGGACGAGTTCGCGAAAGTTTCCGCGCATCCGCGTGAGTTGATCTTGGTTCGCTAGCAGCTTGGGAAACACCAAACTCTCGGGGGCATTCGCCGAACGGAAAAGTATTTGGCAACCGCCGTCCCAAAAGGACAGGTAAGTACTTTCTGAAGCATCGGGATCGAAGAGATCACGCATCTCTAGCGGGAACTCCGAGCCATCGTCGATGCTGAGGAATCGCTCGCGAATCTCGCTGGTGGTCGGCGGTCTATCCTCTCGCTTTTTCTGTGGGGGAAATTCCCAGAAGCTCTTCATGAAGGCTCGCTCGAATGACTCTAACTCACGATCAATCCGCTCCCGCCGGTCCTCCGCTGCGAGCCGATAAGCGAGGATGCACAGCGCGACGATGACGCCCATTAGAATAAGTGCATGCCATAACTGGAGCCGCCAACGGACCGAATGGAAGAGATGATTCATTCGATGGAATAGCCGTGCCCGCGGCGGGTGGTGATAAACTCGGGGCCGAGTTTTTTTCGGATGTTAGAAACATGGACATCCAGTAGATTGGAAAGCGTGTCGTCGTCCTCGTCGAATAGATGTTGGTATAACTCGCTACGACTCACCACATGGCCGCGGTGCAGAGCTAAGTATTCCACCAATGCATATTCGCGGGCGGTCAGTGAAATTTCCTGAGCGTGATCACTCACAGTGCGGGCGGCGGTGTCGATCATCACCCCGCCGATTTCGATCAGGCTGGAGGCTTGGCCGGAACTGCGGCGGATCAGCGCACGGATGCGGGCAAGCAACTCATCACTGTCGAAGGGCTTCGTTAGATAATCATCCGCGCCAGCGTCGAGGCCGCGGATGCGGTCCGGCACGGCATCGCGGGCGGTGAGCATGAGCACCGGTGTGGCCTTGAGCGGACGCAGGCGGCGCAGCACTTCCCAGCCATCGAACACCGGCAACATGCCATCGAGAATGATGCAGTCGTAGTCAAACTCGGTGGCTTTGAAGAGTCCGGCCTCGCCATCGCTTGCGGTATCGACGGCATAGTTCTCCTCGCGCAAGCCAGCCGTTAGGCTGCGCAGCAGCAGCGGGTCGTCTTCGATGATGAGGAGGCGCACGGGTTGAAGAGAGTTGATTGTGGATAGTGGATAGTTGATGGGAAGAAGTTTGGAGGAAAATGGATGAATGAATGAATAAAAGCCGGGATAAATCCCGCGATCCGTTTGTTTGTCTATCAATCAACCATCAACTCTCAACCCTCAACTCACTCATGCCTTAGCGCATCGATCGGATCCAATCCGGCGGCGCGGCGGGCGGGCATGAAGCCGAAGATGATGCCGATGGCGGCGGAGAAGACGAAGGCGACGATGTTGATCTTCGGATCGAAAAGGAAAGGCGCTCCGACCACTTCGGCGAGGGTGGAACACAGGCCGTAGGCAAGGGCGATACCCGTCACTCCGCCGATGCAGGAAAGCGTTACCGCCTCGACGAGGAACTGCAGCAGCACCTCCCGCGCCCGCGCGCCGATGGCCAGGCGGATGCCGATCTCGCGGGTGCGCTCGGTGACCGACACGAGCATGATGTTCATGATGCCGATGCCGCCAACTAGCAGGCTCACGCCCGCCACCGCACCTAACAGGGATGTCATCACCTTGGTGCTCGAACTGATCACCTCGGCGAGTTGCTGCGAATCGAAGACGTTGAAATTGTCCGCCTCGTTGGTGGTGATCTTGCGGCGCTCGCGCATCAGCGCGGCGACGTCCGCCACGATGTAGGCGCTGGGGTAGCCTTGTTCGCCGGAGATCATCACCTGGTTGAAATTCTTGCCGCCCTGGTGGCCGGAAAGGCGGCGGACGATGGTGGTATAGGGCGTCATCATGTTGTCGTCCAGGTCATCGCCAAAGCCGCCCTGACCTTTCACACCGGTCACTCCGATGACTTCGAGCGTGATGTTTTTCACCCGGACTTTGGACCCGACGGGATCCACGCCTTCGCCGAAAAGTTCCTTGCGGATGGTTTCCCCGATGACGCAGACGGGGGCCGACTCGTCCACTTCGGCTTCCGTGAAAAAGCGGCCGGTGCTGACGGTCCAGTTCGCGATGGCGAAATAGTTAGGCGTGGTGCCCTGGACATCGTAGGTGCGGCTCTCGTCCTGATAGACCACCTGGGCATTGTTGGAAACGAATGGCGCGACCGAAGCGATGCCGGGCACCTGGGCGCGGACGGCATCGACGTCCTGCAGGCTGAACATCGGCCCGCCGCCCCCTCCCCAACCCTGGCCCGGGCGGAGGACGAGCAGGTTGTTGCCCATTTTGGAAATGTTTTGCTTTACCATCTCGGTGGCTCCGCGGCCAAGGGTGACCATAGTGATCACTGCGGCCACGCCGATGACAACCCCGACCACGGTTAGAAACGAGCGCGTCAGGTTCCGCCGGATTTCCCGGATGGCGATGAGCAGCGCGTTGAAGATCATTTGGTGGAGTTATTAGTTATTCGTGGAAGTCGGAATGCTGGAATCGTTAATCCTAATAAGTTCTAACAAATATCTAATAACTTCTCATCTCGTCGTATCCGACGAGATGAGTCCATCGCGAACGTGGATGATGCGGCGGGCGCAGGCGGCGACCTCATCCTCGTGGGTGACCATGATGATGGAAATGCCGCGGTCCGAGTTGAGCCTGCGGAGGAGTTCCATGATTTCGACGGTGGTTTTCGAGTCGAGGTTGCCGGTGGGTTCGTCGGCGAAAAGCGTGTCCGGTTGGGTGACGATGGCGCGGGCGATGGCGACGCGCTGCTGCTGGCCGCCTGAGAGTTCGGCCGGGGTGTTGCGCTCCTTGTCCGACAAGCTGACCTGGGCCAGCGCCTCGCGGGCCAGCGCGTGGCGTTGTTTCCGGGTGAAGCCGCGGTAGAGCAGCGGTAGCTCGACATTCTCAAGCGCGGAGGTGCGGGCGAGCAGGTTGAAGCCTTGGAAAATGAATCCCAGCGCATGCCTGCGGAGCAGCGAGCGCTGATCCTTGTTGAGGTGCTCGACCTCGATGCCTTTGAACTTGTACGAACCCGCAGTCGGGGTGTCGAGACAGCCTAACAAATTCATGAGCGTGGATTTCCCGGAGCCGCTGGGGCCCATGATGGCGACGAATTCACCGCGGTCGATGGTGAGATCCACCCCGCGAAGGGCGAGGAACGCGGCGTCGCCCGTGCCGTAGCGCTTGGTGAGGCCGTGGAGCTGGATGAGCTTTTCGGCGTTCATTCGGGCTTCGGTGGTTTGATGCTGATGATGAGCGGCGTGCCTGCGGCTAGATCGCCACTGGTGATCTCGGTGGCACGCCCGTCGGTGATGCCCGGGGTAACCTTGATTTCCGAAGGCTCGCCGTCCTTGAGGGTCCAGACCTTCGGGGTGGAATCGGATGAACCTGCCTTCGGTGGTGGAGTTCCGCGCCAACGGCGACCACCGCCCGGCGAGAGACTCTGGACAAGAGTTCTTTTGGTATCGACCGGCTTGCCGATGGCGGCGGCGGCTACGGGATCAAAGCGGAGGGCGGAATTCGGGACGACCAGGATGTCCTTCTTGTCCAAGATGGCGATGTCCACGGTGGCGGTCATGCCGGGGCGGAGCGAGAGGTCCTCGTTGGTCACTTGCAGCACGGTGCTGTAAGTGACCACGGCGCTGGATGCGTTGGCCCCTTCCTTGGCGGTGGTGCCCGTTCCCACCGCACCGAACGCCACCTTTGTGACCTTCGCGGTGTAGCTGCGGCCCGGCCACGCATCGACGCTGAAGGTCGCAGTCTGGCCGACTTCGATGCGCCCGATGTCGGCCTCGGAAACATTCACTAGCAGCTCCATTTTTTTCAAATCCTCGGCGATGGTAAAAAGCGTGGGCGCGGTAAACGAAGCGGCGACGGTCTGGCCGACTGCGATGGAACGCGCGAGGACGATGCCGTCCACCGGGGAGCGGATGATGGTTTTCGCGAGGTCGCTTTCGAAGGCACGGACGTCTGCCTCGGCACCGGTGACGGCGGCTTGGGCGCTGCCCAGATCTGCTAGGGCGCGGGCCTGCGTGGCTCGCGAAGTGTCCATGGCGGCGCGCGAGGGAGTTTTCCCGCCGCTGATTTCAAGGAGTTCTTCCTGGCGGGCAAGCGATGCCTTGCTCTCTGCTAGAGTGGCCTCGGCTTGGCTGACTCTGGCCTTGGCGGCGAGCAGGGCGGCGCGGCTGCGTTCGGTTTGCTGGTCGAGCTTGGAGGTGTCGAGCTTGGCGAGGGTCTGGCCTTTTTTCACGGAATCATTGGTGTCCACTAACACTTCCTTGGCGGTGCCGGAGAGTTCGCTGCCGACGATGATTTGGTTAGTCGGAGCCAAGTTCCCGGCGGCGGTCACGATCAGGGCGATGCGGCCGATCTT
Organism: Akkermansiaceae bacterium; assembly: GCA_043735445.1. GTDB lineage: Bacteria > Verrucomicrobiota > Verrucomicrobiia > Verrucomicrobiales > Akkermansiaceae > Luteolibacter. The sequence goes on from JAYTEI010000318.1 coordinate 7,965, forward strand.
GGACTCCTGCGTCTGATAATTGGCTTTCTGCTCGCCATTGCCGTTAGCCTTCATGAAATACCAGGCGGGCGCGCCTATCAGCCCGAGGCCGATGAGGATGAATATCCATTTCCTAACTGGCCGCGAGGCTCCGCTGGCGACGATGGTGGCAAGATCTTGTGATGAATCGGGCGCTGACATTGAATTTGATAGATGAGGGGAAATCGGACTCACGACCAGCCGCCACCGAGGGCTTTATAAAGCTGGATGTAAGCGATGGTCCGGCTGGCGCGGACGTTGAAGAGGCTGTCTTCTAGGCCGAGCAGCGTGCGCTGGGAATCGAGGACGGTTAGAATATCGGTGATGCCAGCTTGGTAGCGTTGTTGGGCAAGCAGCGCGGCCTCGCGGGCGGAGACGGTGGCTTTTTCAAGGATGGCCAATCGCTCGCCAGTGCGGCGACAGGCGATGAGCGCATCCTCCACCTCGGATAGGGCCGTAAGCACGGTGGCGCGATACGTCTGATAGGCTTGCTCCTCGGCGGCGCTTTGGGCCTCGATGTTAGAACGGATGCGGCCAGCGTCGAAGATCGGGCTGGTGATCCCGGCGGCAAGCCCCGCGGCGGTGGTTTGCGGGTTGAAGAGTTTGCCCGTGCTCAGCGCGTTAAGGCCGAGGGAGCCGGATAGGTTGAGCGAGGGATAGCGCTCGGCATCGGCGGCGCGGGTGCTGGCGGCGGCGGCGAGGAGCTGATAGCCAGCCACTCTAACATCTGGCCGCTGGCGCAGCGTGTCGGCGGGGATGCCGACGGCGAGGCTGCGCACGGGATTGGGGATGGCTTGTTTTCCCGAGGTCAGAAATCCGTCGAGGCTGCCGGGTGTCTTGCCCGCGATCAGTGCTAGCAGATTGCGGTTTTGGGCGATGGCTTGCAGCAGCGCGGGGACGGCGGCGCGAGCTTGTTCGAGGCTGGTGAGTGCTTGGCTGGAGTCGAGCGAATCCGCCTCCCCGGACTGGGTGCGCCAACTGGCAAGTTGGTTAGTTTCCTCGCGGGTCTTGATCGTGCGGCGGAGCACTTCGAGGCTCGCTTCATCGACCCGCAGATTGGTGTAAGCAATGGCGATTTCCGAGGCGAGGGCGGCTTGGACGGAGTGAAAATTTTCCTCAGTGGCACCTAACTGTGCCGAGGCGGCCTCCACCGAGCTGCGGCGTTTACCGAAGAGATCCACCTCCCACGAAGCATTCAGTCCGGCGGCGTAAGTGCTGTCGGTGTTTCTAGCAGCACCATCGCGTTTGGAGGCGCTGTTATTTGCCGATGCCGAGCCACTTAACGACGGAAAAAGCGAGGCAGCTTCTGCGTTCCGCTGAGCGCGCGATTGCTTGACCCGGGCCGCAGCAGAAACCACGTCGGGGCTGTTAGCCAAGGCGTCTGCGATGAGCCGATTGAGCGTGGGATCCTCAAAGCGACCCCACCAGCGCGACAAGTCACGGGACGGCGAGGCGACCGGGAAATGGCCGGCGTTTTTCCAATCTGCTGGCAACGCAACCTTGGCGTGGATGACCGTGGCACTCGGCCCGCAACCGCCCAGCCCGTAGAGGACGCCGGCGGATAGAAAAAAATAACAGATGGATCTCATGGCAAATCTGGGGGCACCCTAGCCGTCTGAACCTTTAGAAAAGGTGAAGAGCAAGAATTCTTCCGACCAGAGCCGCCAGCCATACGCGCCGCCACCGGGAAAGCTTGCCGAATTAACGCTGCCTCCCACAATTCGCCGGAAGTGGATCGGAAAATTTCAGCATGAGTTCTAAAGTAGCGGCCCGCGACGGCAAGCCCAGGGCCTACTCCCGTTCGAAACCGCCGGGGCATTTTTACGATGTTTGCCGCTGGCTATGGCTCGGTGTTTTCGGCTTCACCATGCGGGTGCGCAGCCGCGGGCTGCAAACCGTGGCCGCTCACGGCGGCGTGCTCATCGCTGTTAGCCATGTCAGCCATCTCGATCCCATCGTCGTGAGCGCGGTGTTGCGGCGGCGGATCAGTTGGGTCTCGCGGATCGAGTTCTATCAGCAATGGTTCATGCGCAGCGTCCTCTATCTTGGCGGTGCCTTCCAAGTGAATCGCCAAGGCTGCGCCCTGCCGACCATCCGCGAAGGCCTGCGCCGTCTCAAGCGCGGCGAGGCCGTCGGGATTTTCCCGGAAGGGGAGCTGATGGCTGGCGCAAACTCGGTCCTACGTGGAGCGGGCATCAAGCACGGTGTCTGCCTGTTAGCCGCGCGCTCGGGCAGACCGGTGGTGCCAGTCATCGTGTTAGGCACTGATCGACTGACCCGCCTCGGCCCGTGGCTGCCGGCCAAACGCGGCCGGCTGTGGGTCCACGTCGGCCACCCCATTTACGCCAAGCCGGGCGACCACACCCGCCACGGCCGCGCTGAGTTCGCCGCGCTTCTCGTCGCCGAATACGTCCGGCTCTATGCCGAGATGCGGGTGAATTTCGATCTGCCAGAAAGCATCGTGCCGTGAGCGATGCAAGGCCGTCTTCGCGCTTGCCGTTTTTCACCATTCGAGATACCCCGAACGCCTTCGGGATCGTTTGAAAAATCTAGAATCTCCCATGTCCACTCTCCACGAATCTATTCTGCAAATGGGCAAGCAGGCCCGCGCGGCTGCTTACCAACTCGCAAAACTCACCAGCGCCGACAAGAACGACATCCTCCGCGCGATGGCCGCCGCGATCCGCCGCCGCACCCCGGAAATCCTTGCAGCCAATGCCGTGGACCTCGCCGCCGGTAGGGAAAAAGGCCTATCCGCCGCCATGCTCGACCGCCTCATGCTGGATGAAAAACGAGTCGAGGCCATGGCTGTCGGCATTGACCAAGTCGCCACGCTGGCCGATCCCGTCGGCCAGATCATGGAGGCATGGGAGCGCCCTAACGGCATCCGCATCGAGCAGACCCGCGTGCCCATCGGCACCATCGGCATCATTTATGAAAGCCGGCCAAACGTCACTGCCGACGCCGCCGTGCTGTGTTTTAAAACCGGCAATGCCACCATCCTCCGCGGTGGCAGCGAGGCCATCCATTCCAACGTCGCCATCGCCTCCGCGCTCGCGGAAGCCGGCGCACCGGCACACGCCATCCAGCTCATCCCCTTCACCGACCGCGAGAGCGTGGCCGTCCTAGCAGGCATGGACCAATGGCTCGATCTGATCATCCCCCGCGGCGGCAAGGGGCTGATAGAAACCGTGGTCTCGCTCGCCCGCATGCCCGTGATCAAACACTACGACGGCATCTGCCACCTCTTCGCAGATGCCGCCGCCGATCTCGAAATGGCGGTCGCTCTAACGGTCAACTCGAAGACCCACAAACCCGGCGTCTGTAACGCCCTGGAAGTTCTCCTCGTCCATCGCGCCATTGCTGCGGAATTCCTGCCCAAAGCCGCCGCCGCGCTGCGCGAGAAACACGTAGAAATCCGCGGCTGCCCACAGGTGATTGAAATTCTCCCCGATGCCACCGCCGCCACCGAGGCGGACTGGGACACCGAGTTTCTCGAACTCATTCTAGCAGTTAAAATCGTCCCCTCGCTCGACGAGGCCGTTTCCCACATCAACCAGCACGGCTCGCACCACACCGACGTCATCGTCACCCGCGACGAGCCGACCGCCGAACGCTTCCTGCGCGAGGTCGATTCCGCCTGCGTCTTTCACAACGTCTCCACCCGCTTCGCCGACGGCGGCGAGTTCGGCTTCGGTGCCGAGATCGGCATTTCTACCGACAAACTCCATGCCCGTGGCCCGATGGGCCTGCGCGAACTCACCAGCTACCAATACCGCGTCCGGGGAAATGGCCAAGTGAAGGGGTGATTTTGGTGGAATTCACGACTCTGGGACAGGTCTTTTGGGATGGCGGAAGGGGTGGCTTGAGCATCTGATCACTCTGAAAAACTCTTTGCACGCTGGATCGACTGAACCGCCGCAGACCGATTGTTGCTCAGCATGGATTTACGCGCGTGATCCCGATTCCTAGCAGGCAGACGTCATCGTCGAAGCGCTGGCCTTCGGAAAACGCGAGGACGCTGGAGAGGATGCCGTCGAGCAGGGATTCCAGCGGATCGTGGGATTTTGTGGCGATGATTTCCATCAGCCGGTTCTCGAAAAACGGCTCGCCGCTTTGGTTCTCGGCCTCGAGCACGCCGTCGGTGAAGAGCACGATGCGGTCGATTTCCGCGAGTGCGAGTTCGCCGGTAGGGTAGGAGGCACCTTTAACTAAGCCGAGTCCGGGGCCCTTCTCACGGCGCGCACTGGCGAGCTGGCGGACGCCGTGCTGGCCGGAAATGATCGGGCCGGGATGACCGGCACAGGCGTATTTGAAGGTGCCGCTGGCGAGGTCGATCACGCCGAAGAAGGCCGTCGCAAACATGGTGGTGCCGGCGCGTTCGAGGATCGCGGCGAGACCCTCGTTGAGACCTTGGAGAAATAGCCCGGGCTCGGCGGCTTGGGCGCGTTGTTTTTCTAACAAACCACGCAGCATCGCGACGATCAGCGCAGAACGGACGCCGTGGCCCATCACGTCGCAGATCAGTAATCCATAGCAACCCTCGCTGACTTTCATCACCTCGAAAAAGTCGCCGGCCAGTCCCGAGATCGGGATGTAGCGCGCGCCGAAAGTGAGGTGGCTCTGGTCGGCGGCCGTCGCCGCAGGGAACAACTCGCTGGCGAGCGCCTGCTGGATTTCCCGAGCTAACAGCAGCTCCTCCTCGTAGGCCTCGTTCTTCAGCCGGAGTTGCAGCGCGAGATCGTTCGCCTCTCGCTCGGCTTGGACGAGATTCGTGACATCGCTGGAAACGCCGAAGGTGCCCTTGATTTTTCCATGGCGATCGCGCCACGGGAATTTGGAGGTGATGACCCAAGTCTCAGGGGCGTGCTGCCAAGTTTCATGCTCTAGTAGGTCGATGACCGGAGTGCCGGTTAGAATGATGCGCTTCTCGTCGTCATAGGCATTTTTCCAATGATCGTATTGGAAGAAATCTCGGTCGTGCTTGCCGCTGAGTTCGCTGGAGGAGGCGCAGCCCATCCGCTCGGCGGTGCCTTGATTGGCCATCACGAACCTCGATTCCAGATCCTTGAAATAGACCTTCAGTGGGACGTGGTCGATCAACTGCTTGAGCAGATAGCGCTCGTCCTCGACCTGCGCTTCCACCGCCTTGCGGCGGCTGATGTCGATCATCGAGCCGGCGATGCGGATGGCCTGGCCGTCGCGATTGCGGACCACGGTGCCGCGAATCCGTAGCCAGCGCCAAGTGCCGCCGCCGGTGCGGACGCGGGCATCCACCGCGAGGGTTTCCGGGCCTCCGTCTAGCAGCGCCAGTGAGACGCCCCGCTCAAACGGCTCGCGCTCCTCCAACCAAATATGATCGAATGGTGGCCTAAATAAGTTAGGTGCGCGGTCTTTTCCACACTCGAGAAACTCAAGGATCCGGCGGGAGTAAAAAATCGTCGGCTGGTCCGTCCACCAGTCCCAGATCCCTTCGTTAGATGCCCGCAGCGCGAGCTCGAGCCGCTCCAATTTCAACCGGTTCCGGACTTGGGAAGTTTCTGGCTCGTCATTCATTCCGCTAGCAGAGTGACGGCTCGTCACCCGGATCGCAAC
>JAYTEI010000319.1:0-2842 GCA_043735445.1 Akkermansiaceae bacterium
ACCGCCCACTTTTCCGGTCGCATAGTAAAGCTGCGCGCCCGGTGCCATTTCGCTGACAATCTCCATCATCGCGCTGCCTTCACCGGTCGCGGGTCGGCCGCTTTGCCCCGGAAGGGTGGTGATGTTTGCGGGCAAATCGCCCGCCGCTTGCGCCTGTTCCATGAAGTCGTTGCTGTCCGATATCACCCCGACCTTGATGCCCGTGCCATTGGCCTTGGTGCTTCCGCCCAAGACGTTGATGTTGGTGCTGACATAGTCGGCAACATGGGTTCGCGGACCTTGTCCGGTCGCCGCATTGGTTTCGGGAACAATGGCAGGCTGGATGAATTTCACTTCCGGCCGAGCGGCCAAGGTTTCAAGCGCCGGGAGAGTCATAGAGGTGCGCAGCGCGTTGCTCTCCGGATGGGAGTTCACCACCTTGCCGCCCAGCGCATCGACCAGCGTCAGCAGTTCTGGAGTGATGTGGCCCTCGATATCGACCAGGATCTTGTTGTGGGCATCGAATTTTACCTGCGCCCGCAGATTCGGCGCTTCGGCGATGGCTAGCCCGTTCCGCTTTTCGCGGATGGCGTAAACGAGCTGGGAATCCATTTTCAATTGCGCGGGTGTGCGTGATGCCTTCTCGGACTTCACACCGACCAGTTGCCTTTGGAAGGCCGCCTGCGCTTTGAGCGCAAGCTGACCCTGCGCATCCCCGGTGATCACCGATCCAATAGACAGCAGGAGGGCGAGGCTTTTCAGCCATAGCGAGGTTGGAAACTTCGTCATCCTGGCGAGGTTAAGGCGGGTGAATAACATGGCGGTTGTCGAAAACGGATTTATCGGCGAAAGGGCGAATGGATGAATTTGAAGGAATGTGGTAGCAGGTCCTAATCAGGAACGCGAAGTCAGGATCGATAAGCGGCATTGTGTGGAAACGAGCACAGATTCCATTGCTGTTGCCGTCGTAATAACGTGCCGAACAGGAACAGCAGGCGCGAAATTTCGCCAGGAACAGGCCGAGCTGCGAGACGGCGGATGAGGAGGTTTTTTTCATATTTCCTAGAGGACGAAAGATTCAAGAGAACTGACAAGATGAAGGAAGAAATAGCCGAGGGCAAGCTTCCTGATCTTGCTTCGGAAAGGCTGATGATGAGGTCGTGAGTCATTCTTCAATCACGGATACCGGGAATGAGAAACTTCGTGACGAAGAAAATGATTCCGCTTGGAGGAATTTTGGGGGTGGGTCGAAGCGACTGGGAATTCATCAGGAATTTGGCCGAAAAAAGGGAAGTGGGGTGAGCAATGCTGCCGCGCGAGTCATCGACCAGAGGATTTAGCCACCAAGGAACGCAAAGATCGCAAAACCGAGACTTGTGCGCTTTTTCCCGAATTTGGATGCCCATCCTTTTGGTGACCCGAACGGTTTCTCCAAATTACCAACTTGGTGTTCCTTGCGTTCCTTCGCGGCAAATCCTCTTCCTTTGATGCGCCGACCTTGTGCTTGATCAAGCTTCTCGCAGATGCCGCCGGATCCAAGAGGGATTCCTCCGGCAATCGACGACGGATCGCACCCGGACGGTTTCAGATTCCACGGTGTAGTAGATGGCGAATGGAAAGCGCTTGGACAGGGCGCGCTGAAGGTTTTTTTAGGCCTTGCGGTGAATGCCGCCGTAGATGCGGAGGGAATCGATATCCGAGTAGAGGGTATCGAGGAAATAGGTGCCGAGGCCGGCTTCCTGGGATTCGTAGAAGCGGTAGCCGTCGATCAAATCACCTTGGGCGAGATCGAGGAATTCGAGCTTCATGAGATGGAGTCATTGATTTGCTGCTTGGCGGTTTCCCAGTCGATGAAGGTGGCCTTGCCGTCCTGGATGAGCTGCTCGCGTTCGTCGAGGAGATCCTTGTGCCATTGGGGAACCTCCACCTCGGCCTCCGACGGGGCGATGCCATCCCACAAGGCTTCCATCATCCGCAGTTTCTCGTGGAGGGGAAGTTCCCGGATCTCGGCAAGTGCGATCATGGGGATTTCAATACCAGAAATTCAGGAGGACACAACCCGCGATGTTCAGGGCTGACGCATCATTTCATTCATCGGCAGATTTAGCCGCAAAAAGGCGAAAAAAGGCCGCAGAAAGGGAAGCACTGCACCGGGTGTAACTGAAAGTGGTGGGCAGCGGCATGGAGCGCCGAGGTTGATGGAGGGCGGACACTCCTGTCCGCCTGGCCAATGAGAGGAGCAAGGAAAGGCGCGGCAAGCTCAACCCTTGCGCATTTCATTGGCAGCACGACAAGAGTGTCGTGCCTCCTTATGGTTGCCCACCACTTTCAGTCACACCCCACGGGCCTTATTGACTGGCCAAACGAATGCGGACTCGTGATTTCGCGATGCCAATCCCTTTCAACACTTCCTTTTTGCGGTTTTTTGTGCCTCTTTGCGGCTAACACTCTTCAAATCGATGGGATGCGTCAACCCCGCTCGCGCAAGCTCGCCGTGTCTTCTACCCAAAACGCCTTGGCCACCCGGCGGGAAAACTCAAATCAAGGCTCGAAGATCGGAAATCGAATGCTAGTTTTCACCGCCATGACTGCTGAACTCCTGCTTGAGAAAAACATCCGCTTTGACCGCTCGGGCAAGCCGCTGGAGGTGGTGATTCCCTACGAAGAGTTCGTCGAGTTTTTCGAGGTCAATGGGTATGATTTGAGTGAACGTGACAAGGTGGAACTCCGGGAAGCCATCGCCGACAGCGATGCGGGCAATCGCGATGCCTTCGTGAGTTTTGAGGACATTCAAAAGGAATTTGGATGCACCCGATAGAACTTCACAAGCGCACTCCGAAAGCCTTGTGAAGCATCCCCGGCC